>NZ_JBEPDB010000070.1:0-49027 GCF_040300025.1 Dactylosporangium sp. NPDC000555
TTCGCCACCGACGTCCTGCGTTTCGCCCACGACCTACGCGTGCCGTTCGACAACAACCTCGCCGAACGCGACATCCGCATGGTCAAACTCCGCCAGAAGATCAGCGGCGGCCTACGCACCTGGACCGGCGCCGAAACCTTCTGCGCCGTCCGCAGCTACCTGGCCACCGCCCGCAAACACGGCGTCAACGCCCTCGACGCCCTCACCCAGCTCCACAACGGACAAGCCTGGACGCCCAAAACCAGCTGAACAGTTACGCTAGAGATGATCTAGTGATAGCGGTGGATGCAGCCTGGTCTGGCCGGTCGTGAGCAAATTTCTTATACTGCCGAAGAGGCGGTCTACGGGTGTTTCACCGGTCCCCGGACCAGTCGGTGCTGGAGCGGTTCTTCTTCCTGGATGACGCCGACCGGGACCTGGTGGCGAAGCGGCGTGGTGATCACAATCGTCTCGGTTTCGCTCTCCAGCTCGTGACTGTGCGTCACCTGGGGAGGTTCCTGGAGGATCCTCTTGACGTTCCCACCGTGATCGTCGACTACGTGGCGTCCCAGGTCGGAGTCGCGGACCCGTCGTGTGTGAAGGCATACCTGGAGCGGGCCAAGACCAAGCCCCTAACGGACAGGCGAGCGAAGCGCCACAATCAGCGTGCCAGTGGGCCAACGGGCGACGTCATCTCGCCCGACTCGACCGCCTGGAGGCGGTATCCCGCGAGATAGCGTGGGCCGAGATGATGGAAGCGCCCAGGGCCGTCGGTGACCAGATCAGTCCGCTTCGGGGCATGATGTTGTCTGACGCGGCGACCCGTCCGCAGGCAGGATCAATGACATGGAGAAGCGAGCACTCGTCGTCATCGACGTTCAGGAGTCCTTCCGGCAGCGGCCGATCTGGGCGGCGATCTCCAACCCGGATATCGCCAAGCAGGTTTACCGGCTGGCCGAAACGTTCCGTGCCGGCAACGAGAAGATCATCTGGGTGTTACACGCGGAACCCGGCACCGGCAGCGCCTTCGATCCCGCCTCCGGCTTCGTCCGGCTGATCGACGGACTCACCCCGGCCGAGGGGGAGCCGGTGATCGTGAAGACGTCGCACAACGCCTTCACCACGACCAACCTGCAGCAGATGCTGACCGAGACGGGCATCGGCGAAGTAGTGGTTTGCGGCATCCGGACCGAGCAGTGTGTCGAGACCACCGCGCGGGTCGCTTCGGACCTCGGCTACGCCGTGACGTTCGTGACCGACGCGACCGCCACCAACCCGATCGAGCACCGGGACGCCCCGGCTGGGCGACCGGTCGACGAGATCCTCGCCGATCCGCGGACGCTCGGCGTCGACGAGATCCTCGCGCGCACCGAGTACGCCCTGGCGGGCCGGTTCGCCACGATCCGCACCGTCGAGGAGCTGACAGGCGCGTGACCACCGTCGTCTTCCTGCTCGCCCCGCGCGTGCACCTGCTCGATCTGGCCGGACCCGCCCAGGCGTTCTCGTCCGCGTCTGACCACGGCCAGCACTACGAGCTGCGCTATGTGGGCGAGCAGGAGGACATCCCGACGAGGCAGGGCGTGCCGCTACGGGCGGCGACCGAGTGGCCGGCGCTGACCGCAGACGATCTCATCGTCGTGCCGGGCTGGCGTGCTGGGACATCAGATCACCGGGTGAAGTTCGGGCCACGGACGCTAGAACGGCTACGCGAACACCACCGCCAGGGCGGGACAGTGGCCAGCGTCTGCGCAGGAGCGTTCGCCCTCGGGGAGGCCGGGCTGCTCGACGGGCGCCGCTGCACCACCCACCACGACCTGCAGGACGAACTGGCCACCACCTATACGGCCGCGGTCGTCGTCCGCGATGTCCTCTACGTCGTCGACTGCCGCGTGGGCGCGGTAGTCACCTCCGCGGGCATCGCCAGCGGCATCGACCTCGCCCTGCACCTGCTTGCCCAGCGGCACGGGCCCGCGTTCGCCGCGCGCATCGCCCGCGAGATGGTGGTCTACGTGCGGCGCAACGGCGACGAACAGCAGGAAAGCGCGATGTTACGGCACCGGACCCACGTCAGCGACGCCGTGCATCGGGTCCAAGACGTCATAGACATGCGGTACGCCGAAAGCCTCCCCCTGGCGGAGCTGGCCGCGTCCGGTGGAGTCAGTGAACGCACGCTGACCCGGCTATTCGGTCGGGCGCTCGGCATGACGCCGTTGCGCTACCAGCAGCTACTGCGGCTGGAACGCGCCGAGCACCTCATCGGGCACGGCGCCACGGTGGAGGCAGCGGCCCGGGCAGTCGGCTTCGAGGACGCACGGATGCTGCGGAGGCTGCGCAGCCGCGCCGCATGACATTCGGCAGGCGTATCCGTTAATTTAGGGGATTCTCATCCCCGGAAGAGTCTCCGTAACCACGCCCCACGCGGCCGCGGGGCTGGGGGTGTGACCTGTGGGATCTCGCCGTCGAAGTACTCACGGACCTCTACCTTGTACCCGTGTGCAGTCAGCGTTTCAGCGTGCTGACGCATCTTCTGCGGCCACACGCGGAACGGGTCGATGTGGAAACCGCCAACGTGATGGGGGCCTCCACTTTTCCCGACTTCGACCTTATCGCCGTTTGGGGAGCACTGGTCCCCAAACCCCAGCTTCACCCGCACAGCGCATCACGCTGCCCAGCGACGGCACCGACACCCCGCGGCTATGGCACACCCGAGTCACAGCTCGGCCGCGAGCCGATACACCTTCGAATCGCGCAGCTGGAATCCCAGCCGCTCATACAGTCGATTCGCCGCTTCCCGCGACGGCCGGGACGTCAGGTCAACGGTTCGAGCACCATCGGCCCGGGCCAGCCGGACGGCCTCCCGGGTCAATGCCGCGCCAACCCCTTGGCCACGCGCTGCCTCGTCCACGACGACGTCTTCGATCCACGCCCGCCACCCGGTCGGAATCGGAAACATCACCAGGGTCAACGCGCCCACGATGTCGCCGCCGGCGCGAGCGATGAGCAACCGGTTGCCCGGCCAGGCCACCAGCGTCTGCAGTGCGTCGGCATCGAGCGGTTCAGCAGATGGTGAAAGCTGTGGAAGCAACCGGCCGAGCGCCTTGAGCACTTCGTCCGTCACACTTTGCGCGACCTCGACGTCAACACCCATGTCCGAGACTCTAATCGCAACCAAGTGCTACTCCGCCGCCTGCCACGTACTCGCGTACCGCTGCCGTCCGGCCGCCGGAAACACCAGCAAGGTCACCCTCCCATATGATCTTGGAACGCCGATGCGAACCTCGTTGACCACGCCGAGACTGCGCCTTCGCCCCTTCACCCTGGACGACGCCGAAGAACTGCACGGCCTCTTCTCCGACCCGCTGACCCACACCATCGGATCGGGACCCTTCACCGCGCTGTCCCAGACCGAACAGTGGATCCGCAACCGCATCAGCACCCAGAAAGAACACGGATTGTGCTGGTATGCGCTACGAGACGTCGACACCAATACGCTGATCGGGAACTGCGGCATGCTGAAAGGACGCACCAGCTATGCCGAACCCGAGATCGGTTACCTGATCCGCAAGACTCACCAAGGCCGGGGCTTCGCCTCAGAGGCCGCATACGCCGTCCTGAACGAATGCCGATCAGCGGGCATCGAACGCGTCTGGGCCAGCATCCGCCCCCACAACACGCCCTCCCGCCGCATTGTTGAGCGACTCGGCATGCACATCGATCGAACCGACCACGATGACCGCGGACCCCTCATCTTCTACGTCATCGACCTTCACCAGGCCGGCGTATGAGCGACGCCGTCGGCGGCTCCACTTCGCCTACGCTGTGCCCCGTGACTGAGTCTCGTATCGACGTGCGGCTCGACGCCAATGAGAACCCGGCCGCGGAGTGGACGGTCGAGGATCGCGCCGGCGAGGACCGGCCGTGCGGCTACTGCGGCCGGCCCGTCCCGCAGCGCAGCGCCGCAGGACGGCCGTTCCGGTACTGCCGCGACAACGACGGCGAATGCCAGCGCAACGCCCGCAACGCGCGGATGCGGCAGCGCACGTCGCCGGGACTCACCGGGCAGGTCGCCCGGGCGTTCGAGATCGCGGAGCGGCTCGATCAGGCGCTCAGCGACCTCGTCGACGCCCTGCACGCCGAGGTCTCCCCCACCGGGATCGAGCGCCAGGTCGCCGAGGCCCGGGCGGAGGCAGCGGCGGGACTGGTCGCGGCGCACGCCGAACGCGACGACGCGCGCGAGGAGACCCGCAAGGCGCGGGCGGCGCTGCAGGATGCCCGCGCCGAGACGGCCCGGCTGCGCGCGGAGGCCGACGACTCCCACGCCGTGGCGATGCAGGCCCGCGGCGAACTGCTGCAGGCGCAGGCCGACCTGCAGGCGGCCCAGGACGAGACCGAGCATGTCCGCGGCGAGAGCATCGCCAGACTCGCCGAGGCCCAGCAGCGCCTCGACGCGGCCGAGGAACGCGCCCGGCGCGCCGCCGCGGACGCGGAGGCCCAGGTGAGCGCGGCGGAGCAGCGGGCCGAACGGCGAGTGGCCGACGCACACGCCGCCGCGGCGGCGACCGTCGCGCAGGCCCGCGCCGACGCCGACCAGGCGGTCACCGAGGCGCAGGCGGCAGCGGCGGCCACCGTCGCCGAGGCCCGCGCGGCGGCCGCCCGTATGGCCACGGACGTCCGCGCCGACGCCGACCGGTCGGTGGCCGAGGCGCGCGCCGACGGTGACCGCAGGGTCGCGGAGGCGCAGACCGCGGCCGACGAGGCGATCGCGCAGTTCCGGGAGGCCGTCGACAGCGCCGCCGCGGAGCGTGACGCGGCCCGCCGGGAGGCCGCGGCCGAGTCGGCGCTGCGTGCCGAGGCGTACCGGGAACGCGACGCCGCCCGCGACCTCGCCGGCAGCGCGCTGCGTGAGCGCGACGTCGCGCATACCGCGGTGGAGCGGGCCCTGCGCGAGGGCGCGGAGACCGAGAGCAGGCTGCAGCGGCGCCTCGACGCCGAGGGGGCGCGCGCCGCGGCGGCGGAGGCCGGGCTGATCTCGGCGCGTGAGGAACTGGTGCGGCTGCGGGCCGAGGCCGACCGTGCGCACGGATGGGCGGACGATCTCCGCGGCCAGGTGACGCAACTCACTGCGGCTCTCACCCGCATCACCGCCGCCGGAGGTACCCCACCGGCCGGTGGGTGACAACGGTCAACATCCAGGGTGAACTGCCGAAACTACGTTGGGGTGAGACACGCCACGATGTGACCCAACTGGTCGATCATTGAAACCCAACGTAAAATCAGGGTACCGACCCGGCGACTAACCTACCGCCGTCCCGGGTAGCTCGTGTAATCTGCCCGCCCGCGGTGGGAATCGTCAGACCACCTGGCGTCGTTGGTTACAGCGAAGCGCAACATGATTCGAAGGGGAAGACCGACCATGGGCGAGCGCATGCTGCGCGGCAGCCGTCTCGGAGCCGTCAGCTACGAGTCCGACCGCAATACCGAGCTGGCTCCGCGTCAGACCCGCGAATACCTGTGCGCCAAGGGGCATCAGTTCGAGGTCCCATTCGCTGTCGACGCCGAGGTCCCGATGACCTGGGAGTGCAAGTTCGACGGCAGCGTGGCGCGGCTGGTCGACGGCAGCGAGCCCGAGCAGAAGAAGGCGAAGCCGCCGCGCACGCACTGGGACATGCTGCTCGAGCGGCGCACGATCGCCGAGCTCGAGGACATCCTCAACGAGCGGCTCGAAGAGGTTCGCCTGCGCCGCGGCCGCTCCGCGTAAGACAGCGAACGTCGTCAAAAGCCCCGGCCAGCCCGCCGGGGCTTTTCGCCGTCCACCCGGACGACCTCCGGTCCGGCGACCGCATCGCCATCGCTTTCGTCCCATTCCCGAACGCGCGGCCACCGGCCCACGGACCCGAACCCACGAGGCCGCACCGCAGCACCACAAGCCAACAGCGCCGCCGAGCGACTCGGCAAAGGCGTCACGGAGCGACCATGCGGTGGCGGTCGCGACACCGGGCGTCGACGCGGACGCCGTCGAACAGTCGCCTGCGGCCTGGAGCCGGCACGATCGGCGAATACCCGCTCGATCCGCCCCGACCGCGAACGATCCCGAAAGACGAACTTCTTACCCGATGAGGTGACGGTGTCGTGGCCGGGCGTGATGACCCGAACGCCGGGCCCGAGGAAGGCATCATGACCCTAGAGCTACGCGCCGACTGCTCCCGGTGCTTCGGGCTGTGCTGCGTCGCCCCGGCGTTCGCCCGGTCCGCCGACTTCGCCATCGACAAACCGGCCGGGCACGCGTGCCCCAACCTCGACGAGGCGTTCCGCTGCGGCATCCACACCCGGCTGCGGCAGCGCGGCTTCCCCGGCTGCACCGTCTACGACTGCTTCGGCGCCGGCCAACACGTCGCCCAGGTCGTGCACGAAGGCCGCGACTGGCGTCGCGATCCGGCGTCCGCGCGGCGGATGTTCGAGGTGTTCGCCGCGGTCCGAATCCTTCATGAACTGATGTGGTACCTCACTGAGGCCCGCGGCCTCCCCCAGTCCACGCCGCTGCACGCGACCCTCGACGACGCTCTGTCAACGACGCTGGCGCTGCGCGACGCCGTCGATGACCTGACCCCCGAACACGCCGAGCGTCACCGGGAGCGCATCGCCCCGTTGCTGCGCGAGGTGAGCGCGGCCGCCCGTCTCACCCGCTCGAAATCACCCGGCCGGAACCTGATCGGCGCCAAACTGCGCGGCTCGGACCTGAGGGGCGCAGATCTGCGCGGCGCGCTGCTGATCGGAGCCGACCTTCGAGCCGCCGACCTGCGCAACGCGGACGTGATCGGCGCGGACCTGCGCGGCGCGAACCTCGCCGGCGCCGATCTGAGCACGTCGCTGTTCCTGATCCAGTCCCAGCTCGACTCCGCATCCGGCGACGCCACGACGAAGCTTCCGTCCCGGCTCAGCCACCCGGCGCATTGGAGCGCCGCCCAGGCCACCGCGAAGACGCGCCACCCCCGCCGCCGGTGATCGCCGCAACGGTAACGCCCTCCGGCGCCGGACGTGTCGCGGGGCTGAACCGGACCGCCCGGAGTTCCCAGCCCAAAACAAGCGCTGAGAGGCGCTCAGCGCGCGAGGTTCACTGATCGACCTAACCCTGCGGTTTGAGGGTTTCGTGGCTGCTGCCGTGCTGCATCGCTCGCGAGTTTCAACCGGTGGTTCAACGATACGGTTGATGGAATGACATCCCTTCTCGACCTGCTTGCCGTACCGCCAACGCTGCTCGCGCTCGGTGAGCCGACGCATGGCGAGTCCGCCTTCCTGCAGATCCGCAACGAGGTCTTCATGTCGCTGGCCGAGCACGGCTACCGGTCGATCGCGTTGGAGAGCGACCGGGCCGCTGGGCTGATCGCCGACGAGTTCGTTCAAGGCGCCGCCGCCGTCACGCTCGATCGCGCGCTCGTCGAAGGGTTCAGCCACGGGTTCGGCGCCGCCCCGGCCAACCGCGACCTGCTGCTGCGGATGCGCGAGTGGAACGCCGGGCGGCCGGCCTCCGAGCGCCTGACGTTCCACGGCTTCGACGCCCCGCTGGAGATCGAGGGCGCCCCGAGTCCACGGCGCCACTTCACCCAGGTCTGTGACTTCCTCGGCCTCGACCGGTCAGCGGAGATCGACGACCTGGTCGGGGACGAGGCTCGGTGGAGCGATTCGGCCGCGATCTGGGAGCCGGGCAGGTCGATCGGGCGCTCGGCGGACGCCCAGCGCCTGCGGGTGATCGCCGACGACCTGCTGACCGAGTTGTACCTGCGGGCGCCCCGGCAGCGCGAGGGCTGGCGGGCGGCGTTCGTACACGCCGCGTCCGCGGTCGCGCTGCTGCGCTACCACGCCGCGGCCGCCGCACCACTGGCGCGGGAGGAACGCTTCGCCCGCCTCGCCGGGGTCCGAGACGCGCTGATGGCGGAGAACCTGCTCGCGATCCGGTCGGCCGAGGCGCACCGCGGGCCCACGCTGGTCTTCGCGCACAACACGCACCTCCAGCGCCACTCGAGCACGATGACCATGGCCGGAACGGACATGTCGTGGGCCGGCGCCGGCGCGATCATCGCATCGCTGCTGGATGACCGGTACGCGGTGATCGTCGGTAGCCTCGGCGCGAGCCCCACGCTCGGCATCGAGGCGCCCGCCCCGTCGACCTACGAAGGCAGACTCCAGCAGGAGACCGGCCTTCCTCGGTACGTCCGGGCCTGCGAGATAGCACCGGCCGAGCGGAGGACGCACGACTACCGCTACTTCCCGCTGGATCAGGCCACCATCGAACACGCCGACGCGGTGCTGCACATCCCGACCGGCGTCGACGCGGCCGTGCTCGCCGACCGGATTCTCGCGCTACCCGGCGTCGAGCAGATCGTGGCGAGCGAGGAGAACGGATCACCCGAGGGCGCCTGGGGCGACCGGTTCTTCTCCGTCGGACCGGACCACCGCCAGCCGTTCGCCACCATCGTCGAACACGACGTGCCCGGCTTCGACGACACCTCCCAGCTCGACCGTCCCGGCGTCTTCCGCCTCAACCTGGACCTGGGCCGAGCCGAGTTCGAGCGGCTGTTCGGCTTCCCGCCCAAGGACTTCGAGGACCACCGGCACGAGTTCGACTTCGCCCGGCTCGACACCCTCGTGCCGCACCCGGGCTACGCGCTGTACGGCTTCGGCAGCATCGTCATGCCCGGCCCGCAGATGCTGCCCGAGATCGACCGGCTCCTCGCGATCGCTCACGCCCGAGCGGTCGACCGCCACGAGCGCGCCGCGCGTCGGGTGGCTGACCAGCGGGACTGAGCCCGGCGACCAGCGGGATGCGCGGCCGCCGCCCGAACCGGTACACCCGAGGTGACCTGCGAGCCTCCCCGGCCAGTCGGTGCCGGATGGCTCGGTTCCACTGGTACCGGATCGGGGTTGTCCAGGGTCGGCGCGGCGCGGCCGGACAACAGAAGCCGGACAACCGGCGGCCCCGGACAACCGGCCCGGCTCGAGCGACGGACGTGACTCGCCGATGCTCAGGCGGTCGGTGGGCCTGCGCTCAGGGCGTCGCCGAGGGTGTCGTACACCGGGACCGGGCCGGCGATGCCGACCGTTCGCAGCAGCCGGGCCAGGAACGGCGACGGTCCGACCAGCCGCAGGAAGCCGTCGGAGGCGACGCAGTGATTATGGCCGTACGCGAACGTGCCGAGGCCAATCGAGTCGCAGAACTCGACGCCGGACAGGTCGATCACAACCCGGGTGCCACCAGCGTCGAACAGTGCGTGCATGGTCTTGCGGAGCTCCGGCGCGGTGTCGACGTCGATGGAGCCGTACACCGCCACCACGGCGACGCCGTCTTCACGGTTGGTCACTGCAACCTGCATATTCCGATTCTCCCCGTGACGACGACGTTCCGCGGCGACGCCACGCCCCGATCGAGTGACGTTCGGGGCACGGCCAACGTCCGGGCCCACTGGCTCAATCGTTGGCTGTGAACCGGTCGAGGGCGTGAAGAACGTGCTCACGCGTCTCGGCGGTGCCGAGATGCCCCGCGTTTTCGATCGCCTGCCCAGGTGCGCGCGCAGCCGCTCCATGTCGGCGATCAGATGCCAGGTGGTGTTGTCCAGTCCAACACCCTGACCCGGGTCCGCCGTGGACAACGAGCGCGGGCTTGCCGGCCGGGTTGCCGCACACCTCCCGGTACACGAGGTTGCCGTCACCAACAGGGAACCGAGGTTATCCCGAGCGGGCAGGGCGACGACTTGTTGCCGGGGCAGAGAACGGCCTTGCGGTCTCCGTGATTTTCATTGACTGAAAGTCATTCTCATTCACAGCAAATGGAAGCAGCCACGACGGCGCCCCGTCAAGACCTCGGGCATCGCCGCGGCGGCGCGAACGGGCTGCATGCGTTCCTGCGATGGCGTTGACGACGGTCGGGAGATGTGTTTGCGTTGAACGAAAACTATTTTCACTGAGCGAAAGCTCAGTGAAGCTGGGCACGAGAGGGGACATCCGTGCAGGCCGAACGGATCACCGATGCGATCGCATACCACGGCGAGGGTGCCGTGTAGTCGCCACAATGGGGCGGACTTCGTTGGGTGGACATGCTCGCGGGCGACATCCTGTCGCTCGACCGGGACGGCGGCGTGACGCGGGCGCCACGTCGCCTCGGCGCTGCGGCCGCGGTCGACCGGCGGCGCGGTCATCGGCACGGCGACCGGATTCCTCCTCGAGGCATCCGATGGCACGCCGACCCATCGATACGACATCCTCGATGACGTCGCGATTCGCATGAACGACGGCGCCTGCGACCCGGACGGACGCTGCTACTGCGGCAGCATGCACGAGTCCGCGGAGCCGGGCAGCGGAACGCTGTTCCGCCTCGACTCCGACGGCGGGATCGACCCGGTCCTGACCGATCTCACCATCTCCAACGGCCTGGACTGGACCGCATCGGGCGACACCGCCTACTTTGCCGACTCGGCGACGGGCCGCATCGATCAATTTGACTACGACAGCGGGCTCGGACTCACCGGCCGCCGCACGGCCGCCGCCATCGATCCGCGGCTGGGCCTCCCCGACGGGCTCACCGTCGACGCCGAGGGCGGCATCTGGGTCGCGCTGTGGGGCGGATCGGCGGTCCACCGGTACACGCCCGACGGCCGCCTCGACCACGTCATCGAGGTGGCGGCCGCGCTGGTGAGCTCCTGCACCTTCGGGGGGCCGCGCCTCGACGAGTTGTTCATCACCACTTCGCGGCTGGGGGCTCGGCCCCGCCGACGATACCGCCGCCGGCTCGCTGTTTCGCGCCTGCCCCGGCGTCACCGGCCAGCCGGTGCGCCCGTACCGGGGCTGAGCGGACCGCCGCCGACCGGGTCGGTGGACCACGGCGCGTAGCTGCGGGAGGACGCAATTGCACTCTTGACGCCCCGCAAAATGCCATGCTTGCATTGAGTGGAATATCCTTCCACTGAATGAAAATCAGAGGGAGTTGTCCGTGAAACCTCGTTGGATCCTTTGCTCGGCAGCCGTCCTTGGGCTGGTCTCGATGGCGGGCTGTGGCGGCACGGCAACGCTGGTGGCCTGCCACTACCCGGCCCGGTCCGCGGAAGCGACCGGACACCCTTCCCCTCAGTCCATTATGGAGACCAGGTGACTGCAACGCCGCCGATTCGCCTCGGGGACCGGCTCATCGCGATCGTGGAATCGTTTCTTACCGCGCCCAGGCAGAGCCTGTCCGAGGTGTCCGCCGCGGTCGGCATCGAGCCGTCCACCACGACGCGGTACCTTCGCCAGCTCGTCGAGCACGACTGGCTGGAACGCGACGAGGACACCCGGACCTACAGCCTCGGCGTCCGGATGATCGCGATCGGCCACGCGGCCCGGTCTGCGCGGCCGCTACGCGACCGGATTCTGCCGCACATGCGGGAGCTCGTGAGCCGGTTCGACGAGACCGTGAACCTGGCCGTCCACCAGTCCGGCGAGGTGGTCGTCGTCGAGGCCCTGGAGGGCGGCCACTCGATCCGCCGCGGCGCCAGCGTCGGCGACCGCGACGAGTGGTTCACCTCGAGCCTGGGCAAGGCCATCATGGCCCACCTGCCCGACTCGCAGATCGGCCAGCTGTACGAACGACACCGGCCGAAGCCGCTGACCAGGAACACGCTGCTCGGCCTCGACGCGATCCTCGCCGACCTGGAAACGGTGCGGCGCGACGGGTACGCGCTCGACAACGAGGAGGCCGAGATCGGTCTCAAGTGCGTGGGAGTGGCGATCCGCGACCCGCACGGGCGGTACACGTACGCGCTGAGCATCAGCGGCCCCACCGCCCGGATGGACGAGCACCTGACCGAGGCGATCGAAGCGCTCAAGAGCGTCGCGCGCTCGGTCGGCGACGGCCGTCGCGAGGGGCGGTGAACCACGTGGACTCGGACAACCCGCTCGTCGCCGTCGACGTTCACACCCACCTGGGCCGGCACGGCACGCACGTCCACGCGCCGCTCGCCGAGCACGAGATCCGCGCCTGGGGCAAGGTCAGCTGGGACGTGACCGAGCAGCAGCACGGTGGCGCGTCGGCATCCGCGCGCAGCTCCGTGGTGCTGGCGTTCGACGCGGAACCGGTCGGCGTCGTCGTACCCAACGAGTACGTGGCCGAGGCGGTTCGCGGCAACGAACGGCTGATCGGGTTCGCGAGCGTGAACCCGAACCGCCCGGACGCGGTGGATCGTCTGGAGACCGCGGTACGCGACCTGGGGCTGCGCGGGCTGAAGCTGGGGCCGACCTACCAGCATTTCCACCCCCACGACAGGGCCTGTCTGGACCTGCTGGAGGCCGCCGACCATCTCCGGATTCCGGTCATCTGGCACCAGGGGACCACGTTCACCTCGGCGGCTGTCGCCGAGTACGCGCGTCCGCTGCAGCTGGACCTGCCGGCCCGCACGTTCCCGAACCTGCGCATGTGGATCGCCCACTTCGGGCATCCGTGGATGGCCGAGTGCGTCAGCGTGGTGCGCCGCCACGAGCACTTCTACGTGGACCCGTCGGCCATGGACACCAGGCCGTGGCAGCTGGCACAGGCGCTCGCCAGCGCGGCGGAGTACCGGGTGCTGGACCGGGTCCTGTTCGGCAGCGACTATCCATTCTCGACGGTCGAGCGGACCGTCGCGGGGCTGCGTGAGGCCGCCGCGATGTGCCGGCGCCTGGGCATCGCCGAGGTGACCGATGCCGACATCGACGCGATCTGCCAACGGGACGCGTTGGACCTGCTCGGCCTGCGACCGCCACAGACATCACAGAGCACCTGAGAGAAGTTCGTCCCAGTAGGAGGATCCGTGCAGTTCCCCCTGAGTTCATGCGGCCACCGGCGGCGTTGCCCGGGCGGCGCCCGATGAGCGCGGTCCTCGGCGGCGTGCTCGCCGTGTTCCAGACCCCGTTCACCGCCGATGGGGCGATCGACCGGCCCGCCATGGAGCAACAGTTCGACTGGCTGTTCGCCAACGGCGCCGACGGCGTGGTCTTCGGCATGGTCTCCGAGGTCTTGCGGCTGTCCTCCGAGGAGCGCGACGACGTCGCGCGGCTGGCCTGCAAGCTGGCGGAGGGCCGGGGTCACTGCGTCATCAGCGTCGGGGCCGAGTCCACAGCGGTCGCCCTGCGCCATGCCAGGCACGCGGCCGCCTGCGGCGCCACCGCCCTGATGGCCACCCCGCCGGCGCTGTTCCCCGCCGACGACGACCAGCTCTTCGGCTACTTCAGCGCGATCGTGCAGGCGGTGGACGTGCCGCTGGTCGTCCAGGACGCGAGCGGCTATGTCGGCGCGTCACTGTCGATCTCGCTGCAGTCGCGGCTGCACGCGGAGTTCGGCGACCGGGTCATGTTCAAGCCCGAGGCCCCGCCGATCGGCCCCAGGGTCACCGCGCTGTTCGAGGCCACCGGCGGCAGGGCACGCATCTTCGAGGGCACCGGCGGCCTGTACCTCATCGACAGCTTCCGGCGCGGTGCGGTGGGCACCATGCCGGCCGGCGAGACGATCTGGGCGCAGGCGGCGCTGTGGCGGGCGCTGCGCGACGGCGACTTCGACCGGGCGTACCGGATCGCGGGTCCCCTGGCCCTGCTGGTGTCGCAGCAGACCAGCCTCGACCTGTTCGTGGCCGTGGAGAAGCGGCTGCTCGTGCGGCAGGGAGTTCTCCCGGCCGACACCATGCGGGGACCCACCGGCGCACCGGTCGACGCCCACATGGCCGAGGAGATGTACCGCCTCATCGACCTGCTGCGCCAGGCGGTCGACGATGTCTGACCGGGTGGCGGTTGTCGTGGGCGCGGGCGGTGACATCGGGGGTGCCTGCGCCCACCGCCTCGCCCACGACCACAACGTCGTGCTGTGCGTGGACCGGGACGAGGCCCGCGCCGAGTCGGCCGCCGCGTCGCTGCTCGCACGCGGCCACCGGGCCGAGGCGCTGACCGCCGACGCGGCCGACGAGGCGTTCGCCGACACGGTACGGGCGGGCGCCCTCGCGTTCGGCCGCACCGCGTCGATGGTCCACGCGGTCGCCCACGAGGAGCACGCTGCGGCGGCCGGCATGTCCCGCCGCAGCGTCGTACAGAGCCTGATCGTCGGGCCGGTGGCGGCGTTCTGCCTGTTCCGTGCCTTCGTGTCCGGCGACGCGCTGGCCGGCGGGGCGTCGCTGGTCGCGATCGGCTCGCTGCACGCGAGCGTCCCGTTTCCTGGCTGCGTCGGCTACAACGCCGCCCACGGCGCGCTCGCCCAGATCGTGCGGACCCTGGCCAATGAGTGGGCGCCGCGCCGCGTCCGGGTCAACGCCGTGGTACCCGGCTGGATTCGCACCGCCGGCGAGGACGGGCTGTACGGCGCGGACCACCTGGACCGGGTCTCGCCGCTGCTGCCGCTCGGCCGGTTCGGTACCGCGGACGAGGTGGCCGCGGCCGTCGGCTACGTGTGCTCGCAGGACGCCCACTACGTCACCGGCAGCTTCATGACCGTCGACGGCGGCCTCGCCGCCTCGCTGGCCCGGTTGCCCGGAGGCGCGGCATGAACGTGACATGCGTACGGGTGGACCTCGCTCAGCGTGCGCAGCATCGCCTCGGCCTGCCCCTGGTGGAGGACTTCGTGCACCCCGAGGAGTTCGGGACCTACCGGGACCTGAAGCGGGACTTCCCCGATCTGCGGTTCGCGGCGGGCGAGCAGCAGTCCACGATCTGGGACTTCCGGCGGCTCATCCACGAGTCCCGGGTCGACGTGCTGCAGCCCGACCTGTCCCGGTGCGGCGGCATGACGGTGGCGGCCCAGCTGGCCGCTGAACCCGGCACGGCCGACCGCGAGATCGTCACCCACTCCTGGCTCACCGACCTGTTACACGCCTACAGCCTGCACTACCTGGCCACGCTGCCGGCCGCGACCTGGGTCGAGTTCAACGTGGCGCAGAGCCGCCTGAGCCGGGGAGTCGCCCGCGACCACCTGAGCCTGTCCGCCGACGGGACGGTGTCCGTTCCGGACGGTCCGGGCATCGGCGTGGACGTCGACGAGGACTTCGTGCGGTCCCGGCAGCTCAACGAGGTGGACTGGTAGTGGGCGTGGACGTGGTGACGGCCGGCGAGGCCATGGGCCTGCTGCTGGCCGAGTCGGCGACGCCGCTGCGGCGGGCGGACCGGTTCGTGCGCAGCGTCGCCGGGTCGGAGAGCAACGTCGCGATCGGGCTCGCGCGCCTGGGCCACAGCGTGGCCTTCTGCGGCCGGATCGGCGCCGATGCCGCCGGCGGCTGGGTCCGCGACACCCTGCGGGCCGAGGGCGTCGACGTACGTGCCCTGCTCGAGGACCCGGACCGGCCGACCGCGGTACTGCTGCGCGACAGCCCCGGCACCGGCCGGCCCGTGTCCGTCTCGTACTACCGCAGCGGGAGCGCCGCCTCCGCACTGTCCACAGCGGACGTCGACGAGGAGCTGGTGGCGTCGGCCCGGCTGCTGTTCGTCTCCGGGATCACGGCGATGCTCTCGCCCTCGGCCGAGGACTTCGTCGACCGGCTGATGTCCGTCGCGACGCGAGCCGGCGTCCACGTCGCCTTCGACCCGAACGTCCGGCTGCGGCTGGCCGGCGCGGAGCAGTGGCGGCGGGCGTACGCGCGGTTCGCCACCCGCATGGACACCCTGCTCGTCAGCGGCGAGGAGCTCGACGTGCTGCAGCTGCCCGCCGATCCCGCGCGCCTGCTGCGGGGCCGTACCACCACGGTCGTGGTGACCCACGGCGCCGGCGGCGCGACGGCGACCACGGCGGAGGGCACGGACCGGGTCGGGGCGCGCGCCGTCGCCGTGGCCGATCCGGTCGGGGCCGGCGACGCGTTCACCGCCGGCTGGCTGTCCGCACGGCTGCGCGGGCTGCCGAGCGCCGGCGCGCTGCGCGAGGCGGCCGCCGTCGCCTCGCTCGTGGTCGGCGTCCCCACCGACATCGCCGGCCTGCCCACTCCCCGCGAACGCGACCAGGTTCTGCTGCCAGGAGGCGACGTTGACCGGTAACCCAGTTCTCGAAGCGTTGCGGCGCCACCGGGTCGTCGCGGTCGTCCGCCAGCGCGACGCCGACAGCGCGCTCGCACAGGTCCGCACCCTGCTCGACGCCGGCCTGCGCGTGATCGAGATCTCCCTGACGACCCCCGGGGCGTGGGAGGCGATCGAGCGGCTCGTCACGCTGTGCGCCGGCCGTGACGACGTGACGGTCGGCGTCGGTACCGTGCACACGCCCGACGAGGTCGCCCGGGCGGCGGACCTGGGGGCCGAGTTCGTCATCTCCCCGACGCTGAGCCGGCCGGTGATCGCCGCGGCGCGGGAGCGGGGGATCGTGGCCATGCCCGGCTGCCTGACGCCGACGGAGATGTGGCAGGCCACGCAGTGGGGAGCGGACGCCGTGAAGATCTTCCCGGCCTCGCTGTGGACTCCGGCAAGCCTCGCCGGCATGCTGGAGGCGCTGCCGTCGCTGCGCTGCATCCCCACCGGGGGCATCGCGCCCGGTGAGGTGACCGAGTGGCTCGCCGCCGGCGCGCTCGCGGTCGGCATGGGCTCGGCCCTCACCACGCTCCCGCCCGGCCCGCTCCCATGGACGACCGGCTGAGGTCATCGTCAAAGTAGTCGTGTCGGAGTGTCGAGAATGTGGCACCGGCTCCGTCCCAGGGACACGAGCGGCCACGACGGGCCGCGCGACGACGAAGGAGCACCACCATGAAGTACCTGCTGCTCAAGCACTACCGAGGTGGCCCGGCCCCCGCGGTCGACTGGGCGCCGATGGATCAGTGGACACCGGATGAGGTCGACGCGCACGTGCAGTTCATGCGCGACTTCGCGGCCCGTCTGGAGCAGACGGGTGAGTTCGTCGACGCCCAGGCGCTGGCGCCGGAGGGGGCGTTCGTGCGGTACGACGGCGAGGGGCGCCCACCGGTGACCGACGGCCCGTTCGCCGAGACGAAGGATCTCATCGCCGGCTGGATGGTCATCGACGTGGAGTCCTGGGATCGCGCGGTCCAGCTGGCCGGGGAGCTGTCCGCCGCTCCCGGGCCCGGCGGCGAGCCGATCCACGAGTGGCTCGAGGTGCGGCCGTTCCTCACCGAGCCGCCCACGGTCACCGAGTGAACGAGTCGCTGCTGCGGGAGCTCGTGCCCGCGGTGATCGGCATCCTCGTCCGGCGCGGAGCCGACTTCGCGTCGGCCGAGGATGCCGTGCAGGAGGGCCTGATCCGGGCGTTGGAGACCTGGCCGGCCGGCCCGCCGCGCGATCCGAAGGCGTGGCTGGTCGCGGTCGCGTGGCGCAAGTTCCTCGACGCCGCCCGCGCCGAGGCGTCGCGGCGGGGCCGGGAACTCGCCGTGGAGGTCGAGCCTCCGGCCGGTCCGGCGCCCGCCACGGACGACACGCTGCGGCTGTACTTCCTGTGCGCGCACCCCACCCTGCCGCCGACCTCGGCCGTCGCCCTGACGCTGCGCGCGGTCGGTGGCCTGACCACCCGGCAGATCGCGGCGGCCTACCTCGTGCCCGAGGCGACCATGGCGCAGCGGATCAGCCGGGCCAAGCGGCACATCGCGGGGCTGCCGCTGGACCAGCCCGGCGATCTCGGCACGGTGCTGCGCGTGCTCTACCTCGTGTTCAACGAGGGGTACGGCGGCAGTGTCGACCTGGTGGCCGAGGCGATCCGTCTCACCCGCCAGCTCGCCGCGTTGACCGACGAGCCCGAGGTCGCGGGGCTGCTCGCGCTGATGCTGCTGCACCATGCGCGCCGCGCGTCTCGCACCGACCCGGGAGGTCGGCTGGTGCCGCTCGGTGCGCAGGACCGATCGCGCTGGGACACCGGCCTGATCGCCGAGGGGGTGGTGCTGCTGCAGGCCGCGCTGGCCCGTGACCGGCTGGGCGAGTACCAAGCGCAGGCCGCGATCGCCGCCCTGCACGCGGATGCCCGCAGCGCCGCCGAGACGGACTGGGTGCAGATCGTGGAGTGGTACGACGAACTGCTGCGCCTCACCGGCAGCCCGGTGGTGCGGCTCAACCGCGCGGTGGCGGTCGGCGAGGCCGACGGACCGCGGGCCGGTCTGGCGGCGCTGGCCGGCGTGCGCCCCGAGCTGCCCCGGTACGCCGCGGTGACGGCATACCTGCACGAACGCGCCGGTGACCTCGAGCGTGCCGCCGACCTGTATGCCGAGGCGTCCCGCACCGCTGCCAGCGTGCCGGAGCGTGACCACCTCACGCGGGAGGCGGCGCGGGTGCGGCAGCTGCTGCGGCCGTGAGCACGGCGTGTACCGGCACAACGCGAACGAGCGGCATCCACGGGGGATGCCGCTCGTTCGGTGTCGCTCGTTCGGTGCCGCTGCCTAGCGGTGGCGGTGCTTGCCGTTGTCATGGGCGACCTTGCCGTTGTCATGGGCGACCAGGATCCAGCCCTTGCCGAACCCCGGCACGCAGACGCCGTGGTCGAACCGGCCGGAGGCCGCACCCGCCCACGCGAAGAACTGGCAGGTCTTCTTGTTGCGGTACTGCCCGGCGATCCAGGTGCGGTCGCGGGAGCCCTTGCCGTTGTCCCACTTGCCGCCCTTGTCCCAGGGGCCGGCCTTCGGCTTGTCCTTGGGCTTGTCCTTCGGCTTGCTCTGGGTGACGGTGGCGTGGCCGTCATGCGTGGTGGCCGCTGACGCGGCGGTGGCCGTCATGCCGAAGACCGCGCCGGCGGTCAGGGTCATGGCGCCCAACGCCAGCATTCGCTTCGCGTTCTGCATCGTGACTTCCCCCTCATGTCGTGATGACGCGATCACACTATGTAGCGAAAAGCCGCAAAGCGCGCAAAACGCCTCGTCCTTTCAGTCAGAGACCGGAGGACGTGCGGCCGGACGCCACCAGCCGACCGGGATGCCATGGCGTCGGCGACATGTCGTCTACGGCCAACCGCCGGTGCAGATCGGCGAGGTCGGCGTCCGGAATGTCGATACGAAAGGGAGCCAGTTCCGTCATGTCGTCACCGCAGAAGCGCCTTAGGACAGATCCGGTCCTGAGTCCGCGGCATGCTCGGATCATGCTCGAAACCTCGGCTCGGCTCCTGCGCCTGCTGTCCCTGCTGCAGATGCGTCGCGACTGGTCAGGCGGCGACCTGGCGCAACGCCTCGGTGTCAGCACCCGCACCGTGCGCCGCGACGTGGACCGGCTGCGCGAACTCGGCTATCCGGTCAACGCCGTCCAGGGTACGGCGGGATACCGGCTGGGCGCGGGCAGCACCCTGCCGCCGCTGCTGCTCGACGACGAGGAGGCGCTGGCCGTCGCGGTCGGCCTGCGCACCACGACGGGCGGGACCGTGGCCGGCTTCGAGGACTCCGCGCTGCGCGCCCTCACCAAACTCGAACAGGTCATGCCCTCACGCCTGCGGCACCGGCTGCGGGCCCTGCAGCGCTCCTTGATCCGCGTGGAGGCGACCGCGCCACGCATGGAACCCGACACCCTCATCGCCATCTCCGACGCCTGCCACCGCCACGAGCGGCTGCGCTTCGAGTACACGAACTTCCAAGGCCAGCAATCGATCAAGGATGTCGAACCGCACTCGGTGGTCAACTTCAACCGGCACTGGTACCTGGTCGCGTGGGACGCGGCGGCCGCGGACCGGCGCTGCTATCGGGTGGACCGGCTGCACCCTCGCACACCCACCGGCCCGCGCTTCCCGCCCCGCGCGGCGCCGGAAGGCGATGTGGTCACCTATCTCGCACATCAGCTCTCCGCTCGCGTGTGGCCCTACCGTGCCACCGTCACCCTGCACCGCCCGGCCACCGAACTGACCGACCGGATCTGGACGGGTATGGGCGTCCTGGAGGCGATCGACGACGCCAGTTGCCTGCTCCATGTGGGCGCCGACTCCCCGTGGGCGGCTGTCCTGGATGATCACGTCCATCGACACCGACTTCACCGTCACCGATCCCCCGGAGTTGGTCGAGCAGATCGAGATCCTCGCTCGCCGTTGCGCGGCCGCGACCCGGGCCGCGAGGAAGGTCGCGGAGACGCCGGCCGGCGATGGGACCGGGCGGCGGGCGGTCAGGTGACGGCGCGGGACGTGTCCAGCTGCTGGATGACGGGGCCGATGAGGTCGGACAGGTCACGGACGAGCACGGTGACCGCGCGCTGCGCCGATGCGGCGACGTCCTGCGGGTCGGCGTCGGTGTCGGGGGCGGCGGGGAGCCCTTCCAGCGGCAGCGGCGCCTCGACGAGCAGGGTGGCGCGCAGGTGCGGGTTGCGGCTCACGTCCCGGTCGGTGGGCTGGACGAACTGCCCGAACAGCTCCGGCCAGCCGCGCCAGCCCCGGTCGCGCCACCAGGCGCGGGTGGCGGTGAGCTCGGCGGGCAGCGGGGAGACGAGCTCGACGCGGGCGGTGAGGCCGCCGTCGAAGGGGTTGCGCAGGCAGGCCGCGGACAGCACGCGGCGGTGCCAGCGGACATATCCGGGGTCGAGGGCGGGCGGCGTGGCCAGCGCCCAGGCGGTGCAGGCGAACGCGACGGGGGCGATGTCGCCGAGGCTGCCGTCGAACGCGTTCCGCGCGCTGAGGACCAGCTCGTGGTAGCGGTCGTGGTCGCGGTCCAGCCAGAACGTCTTCACCAGTCCGACGGTAGCCCGCCGCCGGGTCGTTGCCCGGCCCGTCCGCGCACAGCCGAACCGCCGGCCGCGGCGCCTGCGCTACCCGTGCCGGGTGCACCGGCACGAGCAGCGCAGGCCGCGAGGTCGCATCACGCGACGGCGGTTCCCTCGAGCTCGATCATCTGGCCGGGGATCGCCAGCCGGGTCACCTCGAGCATCGTGGTGGCCGGTGCCACCCCGGCGGCGCCCAGCCGCGCCGCCAGCACGCCATAGTGGGGGAACAGCAGATCGACGCCGGTGGTGTAGACGTTGAGCCGGACGAGGTTCGCCAGCGACATGCCGGCCTCGCCGAGCACGGCCTCCAGGTTGTCGAGGCTCAGCGCCAGCTGCGCCGCCATGTCACCGTCGTGCTGGGGCTTGCCGTCGCCGCTCATCGCGGTCTGCCCGGAGCAGTACAGGGTCCGGGTGTGTCCGGAGACGACCTCACCCTGGTTGAATCCCATCTCCAACGACCACGTCACCGGGTTGACCGCCGTTCGCTGCACTGCCACATCAGCTCCATTTGACTCATCGGACGGACGTCGTCGACGTCGTGCTGATGAGTCTCGCGATGAATCACGACATCCTGTGTCGTGTATTTCGGTAGGGTTTTCATGTGCGCGCCGACCGGCTGGTTTCGCTGCTGCTGCGCCAGCGCGGCCGGCTGACCGCGGACACGCTGGCCCGCGAGCTGGAGGTGTCGACCGCACGGTGCTGCGCGACACCGAGGCGCTGTCCGCGGCGGGCGTCCCGGTCCATGCCGAACGCGGCCGGCACGGCGGTTTCGCCTTGCTGCCCGGGTTCCGGACCGAGCTCACCGGACTGAACCACGACGAAGCGCTCACCCTGCTGGTCGCCTCATCGACCCGGAGACCGACCTCCTCTCGCGCCGGCTGGCCGCTGAGGGAGGTGCCCGACGCCGTCGTGGCTGAGGCCTGGCGCGCCGTGTTCGCCACCCGCACAGCGACCGGAACGGGTCGATCTGGACCGGGCCTGGCAGGAACGCAGCACCCGGTTCCGGCACCGCGCTGGCCGGCCACGCCGAGGAAACCGACGCGGACGGCTGGCTGCGCCTGGAGGTCACCTTCCAAGATCCCTGACATGCCGAACCGCGCCGCCTCGGTCGGCGGCCGCTACGCGGCGCTAACCGAGTGAGGTGACGACCGCCGGATGCCGGGGATCGTCGGCCCGCACGACGACGTCGGCCTGGTACTGCGGCATGACCTCGTCCCGGTAGCGGTCAAACGCCGGCAGCGTCCACGCCAGGTCGGCGGGGGTCCGCCGGGCCAGCGCCGCGGGGCTCTGCATCAGGTGTACGGCGACGTCGAAGTCGAGGCCGGCGCCGAGCAGGAACACGCCGGAGACCACGACGACGGCGTGCGCCGGGAGCTGGACGTAAGCGGCGCGGGTGGCCCGGTCGGTGGCCGGGTCCCACAGCGACGGCAGGACCCGGCCGGTGCCGCCGGGCCCGGCGGGGGTGAGCACCTCGCGGGTGAGGGCCCGCAGGTCGAGCCAGTCCTCGTAGTACGCGTCGGGGTTGGTCTTGCCGCGCTCGTAGCGCAGCGACGCGGCGCGCAGGAACCCGCCGGCGGGAACGTGCAGCACCGGCGTCGCGGCGTCGTGCAGGACACGGGTGAGCGCGCCGGCGAGGGTGCCGGTCCCGGCGGCGGGTGCCCCGTCGACAGCGACGCGGGCGGGGTGCTCACCGGCGGCGGCGAGGGCACGCGCGGCGAGGCCGGCGGCGAGGGCGGGGACGCTGACCGGTTCGGCCTTCACCGCTGGTGCGGGTGCGGGTCGACGATCTCACCTTCGACGATCTCACCGTCGACGGTGCCGGCGCTGGCGCCGTCGCCGGGCCGGTCGGCCGGTGCCGGGGCGGCGCGTTCGGCGCGCACGACGCGGGGGCCGAACAGGTCACCGGCGGCGGCCGGGGAGATGCGGTGTTCAGCGACGCGGCGCACCCGCCGGCCGGTGTAGGCGCGCACCGGCGGGGCGAGCAGCAGCAGCCCGGCGGCGGCGGTGACGAATCCGGGCACGATGAGCAGCAGCGCGCCGATCAGGCCGGTGAGCCCGTCGGACACCTCGCCGCCGGCGGGCCGGCCTTCGGCGAGGGCGTCGCGGAAGCCGCGCCAGGCGCGGACGCCTTCGCGTTTGACGAGCATGGCGCCGATGAGCATCGTGGCGAGGCCGATGAGCACCGCCCACGCCCAGCCGATCGCGTGGGCGACCAGCACGAACACGGTGATCTCGACGGCCACGAGTGCGAACCCGCCGATTGTCGCCCAGCCGAGCCCTCGCATGGTGCCGCCTCCTTCTGTCAGCGCCCCTGGTGGTGTCTGGCCGGTCCGTTGCCGGCGACGGCCCGTTTGAGCGCGCCCCACCGGGCGGCGGCGCCCCACACGGTGACTTTCCATAGTGCCTCGCGGACGATCGCGGAGCTCATCTTCGACTGGCCGCGTTCGCGTTCGGTGAACGTGATCGGCACCTCGGTGACGCGGAACCCGTCCTTGTGGGAGCGCCAGGCGAGGTCCACCTGGAAGCAGTACCCGTGCGACGCGATCGAGTCGAGGTCGATCTTCCCGAGGACGGGGGTGCGGTACGCGCGGTAGCCGCCGGTGGCGTCGCGCAGCGGCATGCCGAGAGCGATGCGCACGTAGCTGTTGCCGATGCGGGAGATCGCCTGCCGGTGGACGGGCCAGTTGACGGTCCTGCCGCCCTTGACGTACCGGGAGCCGAGCACCACGTCGGCGTCGGCGAGGGCGGCGAGCAGCTTCGGCAGTTCCTCGGGGGCGTGGGAGCCGTCGGCGTCCATCTCCACGACGGCGTCGTAGCCGCGTTCACCACCCCAGCGGAACCCGGCGATGTAGGCGGCGCCGAGGCCCTGCTTGCCGGCGCGGTGCATGACGTGCACGGCCGGGTCGCCGGCGGCGATCTCGTCGGCGATGTCGCCGGTGCCGTCGGGACTGTTGTCGTCGGCAACGAGGATGTCG
Organism: Dactylosporangium sp. NPDC000555; assembly: GCF_040300025.1. Taxonomy (NCBI): domain Bacteria; kingdom Bacillati; phylum Actinomycetota; class Actinomycetes; order Micromonosporales; family Micromonosporaceae; genus Dactylosporangium; species Dactylosporangium sp. NPDC000555. Next base: position 23,577 of record NZ_JBEPDB010000070.1, read on the forward strand.
ACCTCGGGCGTGGCCTCACGGACCCGGTCGACGATGATCCTGATGTTGTCGGCCTCGTTGTACGTGGGAATGATGACGAGGACCCTGCCGACCCCGGGGTATTGGTTCACGCCTCGGTCGGTGGTGCTCACAGGTCCTCCTTGCCGCCTTCGGTGGCGTTCGGTGTCGCGCTGTCCCCGGACCGGTCGTCCGGCCATGGCGCACTGTCGGTGATGTTGCCGGCCGCCAGATGGCGGCGGCGCCGCTGCCAGGTGGCCGCGGCGATACCGGCGAGAGCGAGGGCGACGATCACCCACTCGGGGATCGCACCCAGCCTCGTTGCAAGCGTACGTTCTGTGCCCAGCCGCAGCTCGGCGAGGATGACGGCGGGCTCGTCGAACCGGGTCTCGCCGCTCGTGGCGCCGTTGGCGGCGACGAACGCGGAGATGCCGACGGTCGAGGCCATGAGCGCGTCACGGCCGTGTTCGACGGCACGCAGCCGGACCATGGCCAGCTGCTGGCGGGCCTCGGACTCGTCGAAGGTGGCGTTGTTGGTCTGCACGGCCAGCAGCTGCGCGCCGCCGTCGACGGTGTCACGGACGAGGTCGTCGTAGGCGACCTCGAAGCAGATGACGTCACCGACGGTGGCGGGACCGACCCGCAGCACACCGGGGCTGGTGCCGGCGGTCATGTCGTTGACCCGGTCGACCTCTTTGGACACAAGCCGGGCGATGGACCGCAGCGGCATCGTCTCGGCGAACGGCACCGGGTGGCGTTTGACGTACGTCGGGACCTCGTCGCCGCTGCCGCGGCCGGGGTTGAACACCAGCCCGGCGTTCTCGACGCCGGTCTCGGGGCTGTAGAGCACGGCACCGACGAGGATCGGGGCGTGCACGGCCTGCGCGGCGCGGTCGATGAGCTGCCCGGCGTCGATGTTGCGCAGCGGGTCGATGTCGCTGGAGTTCTCCGGCCACACGACGAGATCGGGCTGGCGGGCGGTGCCGGCGCGGACCCGCTCGCCGAGTGCGATGGTGGCGTTGACGTGGTTGTCGAGCACGGCGCGGCGCTGGGCGTTGAAATCCAGGCCGAGGCGGGGCACGCTGCCCTGCACGACGGCGACGTAGACGCCGCGGCCGCCGGGTTCGCCCAGCGGTACGGCCTGGGCGAGACCGGCCACGGCGCAGGCGAGCGCGACCGCGGCCAGGGGGGCGACGGCCCGGCGGGGGTCGGCGCCGTCGCGGACGCCGCGCAGCACGGCGTAGCCCAGCAGCGCGCCGATGAGCGTGACGGCGAAGGTGAGCAGCGGCGCTCCGCCGGCGGCGGCGATGCGCAGCAGCGGCGAGGTGTCCTGGCTGAACGCGACCCGGCCCCACGGGAACCCGCCGAACGGGGTGCGGTCGCGCAGCGCCTCCTGCGCGGTCCACAGGGCGGCGACGGCGGGCGGCCACGCCCAGCCGCCACGGTTCCAAACGGCGCCGGCCCGGCCGAACCGGACCAGCTCGCCGCGGTGGTCCAGCAGCGGGCTGATCCACGCCGACGCGGCGCCGAGCAGCCCGAAGTAGAGGGCTTGCAGCGTGGACAGCAGCAGCCACGGCACCATGCCGGTGTGCAGGTTGGTCCAGGACAGCAGCGGGGTGAAGAACAACGCGCCGGTGACGAGGCCGAGCCAGAACCCGCCGCGCAGCCGCCGCCGGTGCACGGCGAGGGCGAGCAGCGCGACACCGGCCGGGGCGGCCCACCACAGCCCGTACGGCGGGAACGCGACGAGCAGGGCACCGCCGGCCGCGGCGGCGCACAGCAGCGCCGCCCACGTGGGCAGCGGCGGCGCCGCGACGGTGCCGGACCGGGTGCCGGTCGCCGCGGGCGCGGCGGCGGAATGTGCCTCGACCAACGTCACCTGCGCCATCCCCGTGTTGTCCGACGTGTGTTGTGCGGTGCGGCGCCCATTATGCGGGTCGTGCCGCACAAATGTGGAATCGCGGGAGGCTCGGCGCCGGGAAAACCGCGCCGACCCGCGTGGCGGCGCGGCGCTGACCTGGGCCGGCGGCGACAATACGGTGACGGGCCGGGCTGCAATGGGGGCGCGACCGGAGTCGCGCCCCTCGCTCCCAGGCCCTGTGTCCGGCCGGTGCGGCAGTGACGTTCGTGCGCGGCCTTCGTTCCGGCGCGGCGCGAGCTGGCTGCCCGTGGCGTGCCGTTGTCTACTGGTCGCGTGATCCCCCCTGACCCGACACCGGTGGATGCCCGGTCCACGGCCCCCGCCGACCCCCGCCGCCTGCGCTCGGGGCGTCCCGTCGGTTGACGGTGGACGTCCGGCCAGCCGGCAGTGGGGAGTAGCGAACCGCGGTCATCCTTCCCGAAGTAGGACGCAAAGACGGTACGCGTAGCCGCGGGGTGGATGTCAACCGCCGCGCGGGATGGAATTCGGCACGGCGGCGTGTCGTCCAGGCGTGTCGGGCCCGGTTCACCCACATGCTCGCTTTCCGTGCCGACTGGGTCACGCCGTGTCGCGGCCCGGCTGGTTACGGTCCGTGTTCACCGGCCCCGGCGCCGGCCCTCCACCACCCCGCAGTCACCCCAGCCCCTCACACAACCGGGCGGCGACACCCGGATGGTCGGCGGCGAGCAGCCCCGCGGCGGCCAGCACATAGTCACTGTCGACCGCGACCCGGGGCGCGCGGGGCAACGCCCACCCGCCGGCGTGGTCATGCAGCATCGCAGTGACCGCCGCGACAGCCGCGGCCGGTACAGCATGCCGGAACACACCACCGGACGCCACAACCGACACGACGTGTCGCAGATCGCGTCCAGCCCTGGCATGCCGGCGCACGGCGACGGTGACCGCCGCTGCCGCCGGCCCCAGCGGACCCGGCGCGACAAGGACACGCTCCAGCTCGGCGGCGGCACGGATACCGTCGATGTTCCACCGCACCCCGAGGTCACCCTCGACGGTCCGGGCATGCCACAGCACCCCGGCGACCGCATCCGGGGCCGTCTCCCGCGGCAGCAGCGCCGAATACACATCCGTGGTCGCCCCGCCGACATCGACGACGAGCAGGTCCCCGCCGGCACCGGCGGCCAGCACCCCGACACCGGTCAGGACCGCGTCCGGGGTCGCGGCCGCGACCATCCGGGCGAAACGCCCGCCGCGGGACAGACGCTTCCCGCCGATGACATGGCCGATGAACATGTCCCGGATGGCGGCCCGGGCCGGCCCCGGGTCAGTGACCCCGATCCGGGGCAGCACGTTCCCGGTCGCGGTGACCGGCAACCCCCGCGCCGCCAGCAGCCCGGCGACGTGATCACGGGCGTCGGCGTTACCGGCCACGACGACCGGAACCCGCCACCCGGCCGCGGCCAGCCGCCCGGCGTTGTGCACGATGGTGTCCGTGTCGCCGCCGTCGGTACCGCCGGCCAGCAGCACCACATCGGGCCGGGCGGCCCGCACCCCAGCCACCGCCGCCGCGGTGAGCCTCCCCGCGGCGACATGCACCACCCGGGCACCGGCGGACAACGCGACCCGGCGAGCGGCGTCGGCGGACACGAGCGCCTCGTAACCGATGACGGCCAGGCGCAGCCCGCCACCCGCCGACGAGCAGCAGTACACCCGCTCGACCGGCCCGGCAGCGGCCAGCAACGCGTCGACACCCTCCAGAACGTCATCGCCCAGGGTGGTCGGATGCGTCGCCGTGCGCACCAGCCGGCCCTCGCCCAGGTCGACGACGGCGAGTTTCGTGTCGGTGGACCCGACGTCGAGGCAGGCGACGCGGCTCACGCGGCGGGCACGACGACGGTGCCGGTCGCCGACACGGCCAGCAGCGGCGGATCGAGCACCGCCGCCGCCGACGGGCCGGCCTCGGGAGTACCACGGCAGACGACGTGACAAGTGAAGTCGACGGTGCGGCTGCGGCTGCCCTGCCGCGTGACGACAGCGGTGACCTCCACGACGTCACCGGCCCGGACCGGCGCGTGGAAAGTGACGGCACCGTACCCGGCGAACAGCCCCTCGTCGCCGTCGGTGCGGATGCACAGCTCCGTCGCGGCGTCACCGAACAGCGCCAGGCTGTAGGCACCGTCGACAAGGTTCCCGCCGTAGTGGGCATGCGCATACGGCACATACCGGCGGTGCACGACCGTCGTCCCGACCCTGCTCACCGAACCCTCACGGCTCACTGGGCACCTCCCGCGGCGTGGGCGAGATACGACGCGACCTCGCGGGGTGTCGTCCCACGGCCGAAGATCCGGTCGACACCCAGCTCGGCGGCCATCCGCTCATCGAAACGCGGCCCGCCGGCGACCAGCAGCGGCCGGCGCGCCGGCGGGAACGCCTCCCGGAACGCCGCCGACATCGCACGCGTGTTGTGCAGATGCGCATCACGCTGGGTGACCACCTGGGAGACCAGGACCGCGTCGGCCCGCTCCCCGGCGGCAGCCGCGACCAGATCGGCCACCGCCACCTGCGCACCGAGATTCACGACCCGCATCTCCCGGTAGTACTCCAGGCCCTTCTCCCCGGCGACACCCTTCACGTTGAGGATCGCGTCGATGCCCACCGTGTGCGCGTCACTGCCGATACACGCCCCGACAACGACAAGCTTGCGACGCAACCGGCCACGGATCGCGGCGTTGACATCCTTCGCCGACAGCAGCGGAAAATCGCGCTCGGCGACGACCACCTTCCCCGGCTCGACCAGATGACCGACCCGCCCGTACACCACGAAGAACGTGTGCCCGTCACCGATCGGCCGCGCGTGCACCACCATCGCCGGCTCGATACCCATCTTCCCCGCCAGCTGCAGTGCCGCACCCTCACCCCGCCGGCCCGCCGGCAACGGCAGCGTGAACGAGACCTGCACCATGCCATCACCGGTGGTGTCCCCGTACGGCCGGACGACATCGCTCACCCCACGCCCTCCTTCCGCACCGCCGGCGCCTCGCTCAGCAACGCCTCCGCCGGGTTCCAGTAGCCCGGCTCACGCCGCGCGACACCGTCGAGACCCCTACCCCCATCAGCGGGCCGACGCATGATCCCGAACGTGCCGTCGGCGATCGCCGACAGCAACCCCTCGTCCACGATCCGCTCCAGCAGCCCGACCGCCTCCCCCAGTACGACCGCCGCCCGGTCCCTGATGAACGCGCCCGGCGTGAAGTCCTCGTGGAGGTTCCCCGCCGCCCGCATCACGTACTGAACGTTCTGCAACGCGATGTCACGATCCGACAGCCACGGCGTCACCACCGCCTCCGTCATCATCCCGACCAGCAGAATGCCCTGCCCGGTAAGCATCCCGGCAAGATTGAAAAACCCATCGAGAAGATTGCCGCGGAACACGTCACCGGTCATGTGCCGCGTCGGCGGCATCCACTTCAGCGGCGCACCCGGAAACAACTCCCGCGCCAGCAACGCGTGCGCGAGCTCCAGCCGGAACGACTCCGGCAGATCCGGATCGATCTCGAACGCATGACCGAGCCCCAGCTGCCACGTCCGCAGCCCCGCCTCCCGCGCGAAAAACTCGTTCAGCAGCTGCGACACCGTCACCGTATGCGCGGCCTCGACCGCGTCGGCAGTCGTCAGATAATTGTCCTCACCCGTATTGATGATGATCCCCGCCCGGGCATGGACCTGCCGGGAAAACCGCTGATCCACGAAGGTGCGGACCGGGTTGATGTCCCGGAACAAAATCCCGTACATCGAATCGTTGAGCATCATGTCCAGCCGCTCAAGCCCGGCCAGCACCGCGATCTCCGGCATGCACAACCCCGACGCGTAGTTCGTCAACCGCACATACCGGCCCACCTCCTTCGACGTCACATCCAGCGCCGCCCGCATCAGCCGGAAATTCTCCTGCGTGGCATACGTGCCCGCGAACCCCTCCCGGGTCGCACCCTCCGGCACGAAGTCCAGCAACGACTGCCCCGTGGAACGGATCACCGCGATCACATCGGCGCCGGCCCGCGCCGCCGCCTGCGCCTGCGGAATATCCTCAAAGATGTCCCCGGTCGCGACGATGAGATACACCCACGGCCGGCGACCCGGATCACCGTGCCGGGCCACCAGCCGCTCCCGCTCCCGCCGCCTGCGGTCGATCCGGGCAACACCGCGCCCCACGGCCGCCGCCGCCGCCCGCCGGGCCCGCCCGCTCTTCACCGGATCCGGTACCCCGAAACGCACACTGCCCGCCGCCGCCTTCTGCGCCAGCAGCGTCAGATCGGCGTGCCCATCACGAACCAACGCGTCATACACCGGCAACAACACCCCATGCCCGAGACCCACGTCAGCGGCGACCGCGTCGACAAGCCGATTGACCCACGGAATACCGTCCGGATCGGCACCGGCGATCCCGGCCAGACGCAACGTGGCACGCTCCACAGCGACAGTGGTATGCGTCCTGGCCAACTCCACCACCGGCGCGCCCGCGGCAGCGGCCAGCCGCCGGGCACGAGCAACCATCCGCCCGTCCAGCCCGAGTTTCCCGCTCACCGCCGCCTCCCCCTCATGTCGTATGAATCTCAACGCCACGCAACACCGTCGTGCGGGCAGCCGGAGCCACCTCACCACCGACAACGACACCCAGACCCTCGGTCGTGTCCCAGACCGCGAACGTGGCACTGCCACCAGGATTGAGCACACCCTCGTCATCGACCCCGGCCGCCCGCCACCCACCACGGGTATGCGCCGCGAACGCCGCCTTACCACCCAGACGCTGCACCGCATTGTGGTGACGCATCGCAGCCCGGCAACCACCCCACGGATCCAGCGGCGTCACCGGACTGTCCGACCCGAACGCCAGCAACACCCCGACACCCGCCATCGACCCGATCGGGTTCGCCGCCAACGCCCGCACCGCACCGAGCCGCCGCGCATACATGCCGTCCTCACCGCCCCACAACCGATCGAACGCCGGCTGAACCGACGCGACAACCCCGAACTCGACAAACCGGGCGATCGCCGCCTTGTCCAGCAACTCGGCATGCTCGACCCGGTGCCGCCCCGCCCGCAGCCGCTCCACACCGACCCTGGCCGCGGCACCCGCGAACCCCGCCACAACCGTGTCAAGCGCCCCATCACCGATCGCGTGGAACCCGCCCTGCACCCCGTGCGCCACACAACCCACAAGATGATCGGTGACCTGCTCGACGGTGAGATAGCCACGACCGCACGAACCCGGCTCGTCGGCATAATCCGCACGCAAGTGAGCGGTACGGGCACCGAACGCCCCGTCCACGAACACATCACCCGCCGCACCGGCCGCACCGAGCTCACGGGCCTTCGCCGCCGCCCCGGCCTCCCCCCAAAAACCCACCACCAGCGGCAACCCCGGCCCATGCCCGAGCGCCGCGACAAAATCGTCCTCCCCGGACGTGCCCGGCCCGCCACACTCGTGCACCGCGGCGATACCCAACGCCGCCGCATGACGCAACGCGGCCCGCTGCGCGACACCCACCTGCGCCGCCGCGATCGACCCATACGCGGCCTCCCGCACCACATGATGGGCATCACGGCGCAGCCAGCCACCCTCGTCATACCCGTCCGCCGCCCTCACCCCATCGCTCAGCAGCGCCGTGGACACCAGCGCCGCGTGCACACACACGCGGGTCAGATACACCCGCCGGCCACCACCGGCCCGGCCCAGCTCCGCGGCGCTCGGCGTGCGCCGATCCGCCCACCCCGACTCGTCCCAGCCATGACCGATGACCACCGCATCCCCGGGCAGCCCCGCCGCATGCGCCGCGACCGCGTCCAGCACCTCCGCCGCCGACCCGGCACCCGACAGATCCAGACCCCGCAACGCCAGCCCGGTCGCCGTCAGGTGCACATGCGCGTCGACAAACGCCGGCGTCACCAGCGCACCCTCGAGATCGACGACCCGATCCGCGCCGCCCGGCGCGTCCGCGTCGGCACCGAGCCAGGCGATACGGCCACCATCGACAAGCAGCGCGGTGGCGGAAGGATCGGCCGGAGTGTGGACGAGGCCACCGCGGTACAGGGTCTTCATGCCGCCCAGTCTGCCAACCGCGGCCCCAGCCGCGCCTCGAACAGCCCGCGCACCCCGCCATCCGACCGCAACAAACCCAGCGCGTACTCCGCGTGGCCGGGCACATAGCCGTTGCCGATGAGCATCGTCACATCCGCCGCGAGGCCCTCCGCACCCAGCGCCGCCGCCGGGAACGACGTCGCCATCGAGAAGAACACCACCGTCCCCCCGGGCGCCGTGGCCAGGATCGCCGCATGCTCACAGCCGGGAACATCGACACACACCACCGTCAGATCGCCCGGCCCGCCACACCCCTCCAGGGCCGCGGCCAGACCGACAGCGTCCCGGGCGTCGGCGACCACGACCGACCCCGCCAGCCCCGACCCGGCGAGCAGGTCACGCTCGGCGTCGTCGCGAACCACCCCGACGCTCACCACCCGCTCACCACCGGCAGCCCGGGCCGCGGCCAGAGCGAGGCTGCCACTCTTGCCCGCCGCGCCGAGCACCACGACCCGGACCGGCCCGTCACGCACGGCCAGGATGCCGCGCAGACCGCGCGCCACCAACGCCGGCGCGCCACACACGTCGAACACGGCCAGGGCCAGCCGCGGATCGAGATCGGCGGGCAGCACCGCGGCGATCGACCGGGCGAACAAAATCGCGTGGCCCTCACACGGCACCTGCTCACCGAGACCGTCCCAGCGACGCAGCCCGTCGGTGACCGCCAGCGGCGTCAGGGTGAGCGACACGAGCGTCGCGACCCGCTCACCGGGCCGCAGCCCGAGCGGCGACGCGGGCCCGGCCTCCTCGACCGTGCCGATGAGCATCCCGCCGGAGCCGGTCACCGGATTGTGCATCTTGCCGCGGGTGTCGATGATGCCGAGCACCGCCGCGCGGATGCGGTCCCCGTCGCCGCCGTGCTCGGCGGCCAGCTGCCGGTAGCTCGCCGCGTCGAGGTTGAGCCGCTCCACGCCGACGCGGACCTCGTCGTCGGCGATCCGCGGGGACGCGTCCAGGCGCAGCGCCGCCTGCGGCAGCACCCCGGCCGGAGCAATCACCCGATGCAACCCGATCGGCGAACTCATTTCCCGCACCACCCGCGACAAGCCGAAGATTTTCCGGCAGAATAACGCAAAGGCAGGATATCTTTCAAGCACGACGAGACGGAAAACCAGGGAGCGAAACGTGCAGCCGTACATCTACCAGCGCCACGCGCTCGAAGAACCCGACTGGCGCCGCTTCCCCGCCTGGACGAACATCACCCGCGAACAGTGGGAATCCGCCCAATGGCAACGCGCCCACTGCGTCAAGAACATCAACCAGCTCCGCACCGTGCTCGGCGACCACATCACCGACACCTTCTACGACGACCTCGCCACCGACCAGGCCAACTACGCCACCATGTCCATGCTCATCCCCCCACAGATGATCAACACCATGGTGCCCGCCACCACCCCCACCGACGACACCCTCCGCAACGACCCCATCCGCCGCTACATGCTCCCCATCGCCAGCGACCGCCTCACCGACTGGCCCTCCCACCCCTACGCCACCCGCGACTCACTCCACGAACACGACATGTGGGTCGCCGAAGGACTCACCCACCGCTACCCCACCAAAGTCCTCGCCGAACTCCTCGCCACCTGCCCCCAGTACTGCGGCCACTGCACCCGCATGGACCTCGTCGGCAACAACACCCCCACCGTCACCAAACTCAAACTCGCCACCAAACCCACCGACCGCCACACCGCCATCCTCGACTACCTCCGCACCCACCCCGGCGTCCGAGACGTCGTCGTCTCCGGCGGAGACGTCGCCAACCTCCCCTGGCACCAGCTCGAAGCCTTCCTCATGCAACTGCTCGCCATCGACACCATCCGCGACATCCGCCTCGCCACCAAGGCCCTCATGGGCCTGCCCCAGCACTGGCTGCAACCCACCCTCGTCGAAGGCCTCGAACGCGTCGCCCGCACCGCCGCCCGCCGCGGCGTCAACCTCGCCATCCACACCCACGTCAACCACGCCCAGTCCCTCACCCCACTCGTCGCCAAGGCCGCCCACACGGCCCTCGAAGTCGGCGTCCGCGACGTCCGCAACCAGGGCGTCCTCATGCGCGGCGTCAACGCCACCACCACCGACCTGCTCGACCTCTGCTTCGCCCTCCAGGGCGAGGCCGGCATCCTGCCCTACTACTTCTACATGTGCGACATGATCCCCAACGCCGAACACTGGCGCGTCGCCGTCTGGCAGGCACAGCGACTCCAGCACGACATCATGGGCTACCTGCCCGGATACGCCACCCCCCGCATCGTCTGCGACGTCCCCTACGTCGGCAAACGCTGGGTTCACATGGTCACCGAGTACGACCGCGAACGCGGCATCAGCTACTGGACCAAGAACTACCGGACCAGCATCGAAGACGACGCCACCCAGCTCGACCGCACCTACCCCTACTACGACCCCATCGACACCTTGCCCGAAACCGGCGCCGACTGGTGGCGAAAAGAGCACGCTGAGTAGGTGCGCCGCACCATCCTCCGCCTTCTCGGCATCAGCCTCGCCGTCACGGCACTCATCACCTACGTCAACTGGAGCGGCGACCGCGACGCCGCCCGCTTCAACCCGGCCGCGCAGCTGCACTGCGCCCACGGCACCCAAATCGCCGGCGCCCGGGCCACCGCCGCCCCCACCGCGCACGAAACCCGCGACCCCGGGCAGCTCGCGGCGGCATGGGCGCGGACCCGCGCACCCGAGCTGATCGCCGGACAGCGCCAGCTCTTCGACAGCACCGACCGCGTCGACATCGGCTTCGACCATCAGGCGCGGACCGTCGCCGTGCTGACGTTCCGCGCCGACAAGCGCGCCGGCTGGTACCTCGACGCCGTCGTGGCCTGCCAGAACCAGGTCACGCCGTCCGGGGGCCAATCCCATTCCCCGAGCGCGAGGTAGCCCACGCACCGCGCCGAAAAACGAAAGTCTGCCGCGCAGCGGCTCGATTGTGCTTTTCAGACGTGGCGAAGCCACGTCGTGTACCGCGTCCTAGGATGCTAGGAAATGACGTCGGCGCCGCGGACCAGGAGCTACACGGGCCATGGCTGAGGGGCTGGGCTAAGGGGCGACGGCGTCGTCGGCCGGGCCGGCGGTCGCGGCGGCCGGTACCGAGGGCTCGGTGCGGGCCGGGCGGTCGCGGAAGACCCACCAGCGCGACGCGGAGTACGTGAACACCGCCACGATGAACGACGCCAGGACGCGCGCGACGCGGAAGTCCAGGCCCAGCGTCGACAGGCCGGTCGTCACCGTGACCGTGATAAGGAAGTCGCCGAGGATCACCACCGCGTACCGCAGGATCTGCCCGCCGACCGGCGCGTGCGAGCGGAAGTTCACCGTGCGGTTGAGCACGAAGTTGAGGCCGAACGCGCCGACGTACGCGATGGAGACCGCGACCGGCATCGGCAGGTGCGTCCAGCGCCGCAGCATCGCCAGCACCGCGAGATCGATGCAGAACGTGAAGGCGCCGAGCATGGCGAAGCCGACCAGCTCGCGCGGCAGGACGCGGCGCAATCGCGGGGGCAGGCGCTGCACCCAGGAGGTGAGGAAGTCGCCGAGCCGCTCCGCGGGCTTGCGCTCCAGCGTCATGCGAACCATCATTCCGCAGCCCCGCACACCCCGGCCGTCAGGGGTTCTTTGACCGTGGCACCGGCCCCACCCCTACGGCGTCCTAGGATGCTAGGATGAGACTTCGGGCGCCGCGGCCGACAGCAGCCGACAGCGGCGCCCGGTCACGACGTCGACAGCGAGTGGACCGCGCCGGCGCGGGTGCCGAAGTACAACGCGCCCTTCCAGACCGCCGGCGTCGACTCGATGCAGCCACCGATCTTCACCTCCCACAGCGGGCGTGGGTCGGCGTGGGTGTCCGCCACGTCGTAGGCGTGCATCGTGCCCGCGCAGTCGCCGATGAACAGCGTGTCGTCGACGATCACCGGGGACTGCCACGTCTCCCCGCCCGGCACGTGGAAGCGCCACCGCACCTCCCCCGTGATCCGGTCGATGCCCAGCACGTCGCCGCCCGTGGTGTCGTAGACGACGATGTCCTTGTACAGCGCCGGCGTCCCCCAGATCCCGGCCGGCTTGGAACCCTGGTCCTTCACCGACCACACCACCGGGTTGTCGGGCTTGGACGGGTCGAGCTTGATCATCTGCCCGACCTCGCGGGAGCGGGCGTTGCCCTTCTCGAACTCCGACCCGATGTACAGGAAGCCGTCGGAGTCCACGACCACGGACGCGTCGGTGTCGTCGCCGGTCCAGAACCGGAAGGTCCGCGTCGGCATCCGGCCCTCCTTGAGGCCGGAGAGGTCCCAGCCCTGCACCAGGCCGCCGGAGTTGGCGAAGTACACGGTGTCCTTGTAGACGGCGACCGAGTTCTCGATCGACACGTTGGTGTCGCCGAAGTCCTTGAGCAGCTGGTCGTCCCAGCCGGGCGTGTGGAACACCAGCTTCGGGTCGACGGTCACCTTGCCGTCCGGGCCGTACGAGCGGTTGAGCTTCACGATGTGGAACTGGCTGTTCTCCCCGCCCTCGAGCAGGTAGTCGTCGATGATGAGGCCCGAGCCGTCCCAGTCGTCGTTCCACAGCGTCGGCTTGACCGCGTCCGCGGAGAGCTTCCACAGCTCGGTCGGCGTGCCCCGGTCCAGCGCGATGACGCGATAGTAGTTGTCGCGTGACCCGGAGTACAGCAGCGGGAACCCGTCCGGATCGACCGTGACGCTGCCCTTGATGATGTCGCCGGTCTTGAAGTCGGGCATGATGCGTTCGCCGGTCGCCGCGTCGAGGAAGTGGATGCTGCGGTCGTACGCGCCGAAAACGACCCACGTACGCCCGTCGCGCTCGAACACGGCCGGCTGGCCGGTCCAGCCGTTGCCACACCACTCGGTCGTCTTGCCCTTGTCCGTCGACAGCGAGCACATCCCGCCCGACCGCGGGAACTGCCACTTGTGCACCGGGGTCGTGCGGGGCACGGGGCCCTGCCCGTAGTACGTGCGGGTCGGGTTGCCGCGGAACGTCAGCAGGCCCTGAACCTTCGTACCGTACGGCTTGCCGACCAGCGCCGGGTCGGACCAGCCGATGAACGGCGGCGGCTGCGACGACGGTGAGGACGACGGCGGGGCGGATACGGCCTGGGGCGCCCCGGCCTCGGTGCGCGGAGCGGTCCACCTCGAGCCGGCGCTGCGCAGCGCATACGCGGTCGTCGCGATGCCGCCGACGATGAGCACCAGTATCCCCGCGACCAGGAGCCGGAACAGACTCACACGTGACATGCGCACAGTATGGGGTCGATGAGCCGATCGTGGGTCATCCGAACGGCGCAACGGGATCTACGCGGGTCTCTCGAAGTGCCGGTGGCCGGTGCCGGACTTCCAGCCGGGCCGTGGCGCGCACAGCGGCAGTTCGGCGACCGTCGTCCAGGAGTCCGGCGCCGCTCGGCCGCGGATCAGCCGGGCGGAGGTGACGGCGAACCGCACGGGCAGCAGCGGCTCGATCGCGGCCTGGGCGGCGCGCAGCCGTTCGACGGGGGCACTGTCGCCGACCGTCAGGTGCGGGATCACGTCGGCGTGGCGGCCCTCGTACGGCGGGCATGCCGGAAATCGCGCCCAGACGGCGGCGGTGAGCGCACGGAACGCGTCGCCGGGCTCCGGGGCCAGCCACAGCACCTGGTCGCCGAACCAGCGGGCGGCGGTGAGCTCGGCGGTGAACCGCGGCACCGAGGCGATCGCGGCGGCCAGGTCCGCCAGTGCGGTGGCGTCGAGCGCGTCGGGCGCCAGGAACGGCGAGAGCACCGTCACATGCGCGCCGACGCCCCAGCCCGCGGCCGGGTCGTGTGCGGCGCGGAACCCGCCGACGACCGGCTCCGCCTCCGGTACGGCGACGATGACCGCGGTCTCTTCGGCATGGTGCCGCATGCGCGCCCCCGTGCGCATCGAATCTCGCTGAGCCTCCACAATAGTTCGGATCTGTCACACAACGTGAGCGGGCGTGATCGCCGACGCTTTGCGGAATCGTTACGGGCGGCGACCGTGGACCGGCGATGCTCCCTTGTGTGCGCGGGCAGCACGCAATACGTTGCCCGACACAACACGCACCGCCGAACCCCCGATCGACACCGAAAGGACCCGTGCAATGCGCAGAGGGATCCTCTCCCTGCTGGCGGTGAGCGTGCTGGCCGCGAGCGGGCTCGCCGCCTGCTCCGAGCACGTGTCCGGCGTCGGCGGGCGCGGCACCCGGCCGCGCATCGGGGTCATCCTGCCCGACAGCAAGTCCTCGGCGCGCTGGGAGACCGCGGACCGCAAGTACCTGTCCGCCGCGTTCAAGGCCGCCGGGGTCGACTACGAGATCCAGAACGCGCAGAACGACAAGAGCGCCTTCACCACGCTCGCCGAGCAGATGATCACTCAGGGCGTCGACGTGCTCATGATCGTCAACCTGGACTCCGGCACCGGCAAGGCGGTGCTGGACAAGGCCCGCAACGCCGGCGTGGCCACCATCGACTACGACCGGCTCACACTCGGCGGCTCGGCGCGCTACTACGTGTCGTTCGACAACACCGCCGTCGGTACCCTCCAGGGCCAGGGCCTGGTCCGCTGCCTCGCCGACGCGAAGATCAGCCGGCCGGTCGTCGCCGAGCTCAACGGCTCGCAGACCGACAACAACGCGACGCTGTTCAAGGACGGCTACGACGCCGTGCTGCGCCCCAAGTTCGCCTCCGGCGAGTACATCAAGGGCCCGGACCAGTGGATCGAGGAGTGGGACAACACCCGGGCCGGGACGGCGTTCGAGCAGATGATGACCGCCCAGCCGAACATCGGCGGGGTGATCGCCGCCAACGACGGGCTGGCCAACGCGGCCATCAACGTGCTGAAGAAGCAGGGGCTCAACGGGCGCATCCCGGTCACCGGGCAGGACGCGACCGCGCAGGGCCTGCAGAACATCCTCAACGGCGACCAGTGCATGACGGTCTACAAGGACGTGCGTCGCGAGGCGGCCGCGGCCGCGAAGCTGGCCATCGGCCTGGCCAGAGGTGAGACGGGCGTCACGGACAGCAAGGTCTACGACCCGCTGGGCAAGCGGAACGTGGACGCGATCCTGCTCGAGCCGAAGGCGATCACCAGGGACAACGTCAAGGACGTCATCGACGACGGATACGTCGCGGCCAGCGAGGTGTGTGCCGGCGACTTCGCCGCGAAATGTTCCGCGGCGGGTATCAAGTAAGGTACCGGATCTCACACCTGGGGATCTGCCAGCCCGGCGGACACGGCGGCACCGGAGCCGGTCGCGACCGACGGGGCGACGCCGCGCCCGCCACCGCGGGCCGGCCCGAAGGAGCATCGTGACCGATACACCCCTGCTGGAGATCCGCGGGCTCAGCAAGAACTTCGGACCCGTCCAGGTGCTGCGAGACGTGGACTTCACCGTCCACGCCGGGCAGGTCACCGCCCTGGTCGGCGACAACGGGGCCGGCAAGTCGACCCTCGTCAAGTGCGTCGGCGGGATCTACTCGATCGACTCCGGGGAGTACCTGTTCGAGGGCCGGCCGGTGTCCGTGCACGGCCCGCGCGACGCCGCCGCGCTCGGGGTCGAGATCGTGTACCAGGACCTGGCGCTGTGCGACAACCTCGACATCGTGCAGAACATGTTCCTCGGCCGGGAGATCCGCCGGGGGCTGGTCCTCGACGACATCACCATGGAGCAGCGGGCCGCCGAGACCCTGGCGAGCCTTTCGGTGCGCACGGTGGCGTCGGTCCGCCAGCCGGTCTCGAGCCTCTCCGGCGGCCAGCGGCAGACGGTCGCCATCGCCAAGGCCGTGCTGTGGAACAACCGCATCGTCATCCTCGACGAGCCCAACGCCGCGCTCGGCGTCGCGCAGACCGCCCAGGTCCTGGAGCTGGTGCGCCGCCTGGCCGACAACGGGCTGGCCGTGGTGCTCATCTCGCACAACATGAACGACGTGTTCGCCGTCGCGGACCGCATCGCCGCGCTGTACCTCGGCCAGATGGCCGCCGAGGTCCGGGCCACCGACGTGACCCACTCACAGGTGGTCGAGCTCATCACGACCGGCCGCAGCGGCGAGCTCGGCCTGCGCCGCAACGGAGCCACGGCATGAGCGGTCCGGAGCGGAGCGCAGGGGCCGCTCATCAGGTACGCAGGTGCAGCTCATGCCGCTGCCGGAGCGAAGCGGAGGTGACGGCATGAGCGGTCCGGAGCGAAGCGGCGCCTGGTCTGGGTCGATCAGCGCGAAGCCTCATCGAGCCAGACCGGGCGTTGGGGCCGCTCATCAGAAACGCAGGTGCAGCTCATGCCGCAGCCGGAGCGAAGCGGAGGTGACGGCATGAGCGGTCCGGAGCGAAGCGGCGCCTGGTCTGGGTCGATCAGCGCGAAGCCTCATCGAGCCAGACCGGGCGTTGGGGCCGCTCATCAGGGACGCGGGTGCAGCTCATGCCGCTGCCGGAGCGAAGCGGAGGTGACGGCGTGAACGCGTCGACGACTCTCGAGACGCAGGAGCGCGCCGGCGAACGGGCCGGGCACGGCTTCTCGGCGTACACCCGAAACTACGTGGCCCGGGTGCGCGGCGGTGACATGGGCGCGCTGCCGGCCGTGCTGGGGCTGCTCACGCTGACCATCGTGTTCTCCGTCGCCCGGCCGCGGTTCGTCACCGCCGGCAACCTGGCGAACCTGCTCAACCAGGGCGCGGCCGTCACGGTCATCGCGATGGGGCTCGTGTTCGTGCTCCTGCTCGGCGAGATCGACCTGTCCGCCGGGTTCGCCAGCGGGGTCTGCGCCTCCGTCCTCGCGGTACTGCTGACGAACTTCGGCCTGCCGTGGTATGTGGCGGTGCTGGGCGCGATCCTCACCGGCGCCGCGATCGGGCTGCTCATCGGCCTGCTCGTCGCCAAGCTCGGCATACCGTCGTTCGTCGTCACGCTCGCCGCGTTCCTCGCCTTCCAGGGCGCGGTGCTGCTGCTGATGAAGGGCGGCACGATCGTCGCCGTCGACGACCCGACCATCAAGAAGATCAACTTCGACGGGCGGTTCACCCCGGAGCAGGGCTGGGCGCTCTACGGCGTCACGGTCGCCGGGATGCTCGCCCTGCACCTGTGGAAGCGCTACAGCCGGGTCCGCCACGGGCTGACCGCCGAGCCGGCGTCGGTCATCGCGATCCGCGTCGTCACCGTCGCCGTGCTGCTCGGCGGCGCGGTGTGGACGCTCAACCTGGAGCGCTCCAAGAGCGACACGATCTCGCAGCGGGGCGTGCCGATGATCGTGCTCATCGTCGGCGTCCTGCTGGCGCTGTGCACGTTCGTGCTCAACCGCACCACGTTCGGCCGGCACATCTACGCCGTCGGCGGCAATCGCGAGGCCGCCCGCCGCGCCGGCATCCACGTCGACGCGATCCGCATCTCCGTGTTCGTCATCTGCTCCACCATGGCGGCCGTCGGCGGGATCGTGGCCGCGTCGCGGGACGCCTCGGTCAACCCGAACACCGGCGGCAGCAACGTGCTGCTGTACGCGGTCGGCGCGGCCGTCATCGGCGGCACCAGCCTCTTCGGGGGCAAGGGCCGGGTGCTCAACGCGGTCCTCGGCGGTGCGGTGGTGGCCGTCATCGAGAACGGCATGGGCCTGATGGACTACAGCCCTGGCACGAAGTACATCGTCACCGGCGTCGTGCTCCTGCTCGCCGCCGGTATCGACGCAGTGACGCGGCGACGCGCGGCCGCGGCAGGACTGCGATGACACGCAACGACTAGGCTCAGTTCCGCACCCCACAAGAAAGCCGAGCATGCGCGTTGGCCCCAGCCAGGAGGAGATCCGCCGGAGCAATCTCGGAGCGCTCCTGCGTTCCGTGCACCTCCACGGCGCCATGTCCCGCGCCGACCTCACCGCGAGCCTGGGACTCAACCGCAGCACGATCGGCGCGCTGACCGCCGACCTGACCTCCGCCGGTCTGGTCAGCGAGGGGGTACCACGCGAGCAGCGCAGCCGGGCCGGGCGCCCCTCCCTGGTGGTGCGGCCCGAGTCGGAGAAGGTCTACGTGTACGCCTTCGCCGTCCAGGTCGACCGGATCGTCGCCGCCCGGGTCGGGCTCGGCGGGGTGCTGCTCGACCGGTTCGAGTCCGCCCGCCCGCGCGGTGAGCACGACGCCGCCACCGTCGTCGCGCCGATCGCCGACTTCGTGCGCAAGATGCGGCTCACCGTCCCCGCCGGAGCCCGGCTCATCGGCAGCGGCGCCGCGGTCTCGGCCATGGCGCGCCGCGAGGACGGGTTCGTCCGCCTCGGCCCCCAGCTCGGCTGGGCCGACCAGCCCCTCGGCGAGGCCCTGGGCGACCTCATCGGCGACGGCCGGCCCGTGGCCGTGCGCAACGACGCCGACCTCGCCGCGCTCGCCGAGCACACCCGCGGCGCCGCCGCCGGCTGCGACAACCTCGTCTACCTCTACGGTGACGCCGGCGTCGGGGGCGGCATCATCGCCGCGGGCCGCCCGGTCACCGGCCACGGCGGATACGGCGGCGAGGTCGGCCACATGGTCGTCAACCCCAGCGGCAAGCCGTGCAGCTGCGGCTCCCGCGGCTGCTGGGAGACCGAGATCGGCGAGCACGCGCTGCTGTCCGCCGCCGGGCGCAACCCGACCGCCGGCCGCGACGGCATCCTGACCGTGGTCGACGCCGCGTCGCGGGGCGACAACGCCGCGCAGGCGGCGATGCGCCAGGTCGGCGACTGGCTCGGCTTCGGCGTGGCCAATCTGGTCAACATCTTCAACCCGGAAATGGTGATCTTCGGGGGCACGCTCCGGGAGGTGTACCTCGCCTCAGCCGCCCAGGTGCGCAGCCGCCTCAACCGCAACGGGCTGCCGGCCTGCCGCGAGCATGTCCGCCTGCGTACCCCGCAGCTGGGTCAGGACGCGGCCCTGCTCGGCGCCGCGGAGCTGGCATTCGAGCCGCTCTTCGCCGATCCGCTCGACTCGGCCTGAGCCGGCTCGGACGGCAACCCCAGCCGCTGGACCGCCGACGTTGGGGGCGCCCAGACCTGGGCGCCCCCGTGTTCAGCTTCCCGCTTCGGCGTGGAACCGTTCGACGATGTCGGCGCGGATCCGGCCGCGGTCGGAGACCTCCAGCCCCTTGCTCTGCGCCCATTCGCGGATCGCCCGGTTCTGTTCCCGCTCGGCGCGGGCGGTCAGGACCGGACGGCCACGGCCGCCCCGCGCCGGTGGCGCCTGCGCGGACGTCCGGCCGAGCTTCGCGGCGGCCGCGACGAATGGCGCGAGCACGTCCCGCAGTTCGGCCGCGTTTTTCGCGGACAGATCGATGGTGTACTGCACGCCGTCGAGGCCGAAGCTGAGGCTCTCGTCGGCGAGCCCGCCGTCGAGATCGTCGATCAGCTCATGTATCACGCGTCTGGCCATTGGCGATACTGCCTTCCGATACGGGGAGTGAAATTCCGCAGCCCACACGGCGCCGCCGGACACGGTGAAATCGGTCAGACGGGCAGTGACGGGCACGGAACGGTCGTCGCAGCCTACTGCAACGCTCACGGAAGGCAACTGCCGCCCTGAGCTATCGGACACCCCGCCCAGATCTACACCGAGTAATCCGGCAGTCACACGAGCACTGCACACAGCCGCGCGGCGCGGCGATCGGACGCCCGCGCGAAGGCCGGGCACAGGCGGGCGGGCGGGGTCGCACGGTCAGCCATGGCGCAGGATCCGATACCCCAGTGCCGGTGCCACCCGCATCAACGCGGGCAGGGCACGGGCTTTGCCGACGTACACCTCGGCCGAGCCGCGGCGAACGCCGGCGACGACGGCACCCGCGGCGGCGGCAGCGGTGATCTTGCCGCGGCCCCGGCCGCGGGTCATGCCGGTGTCCGCCAGGGGCAAGATCACGTCGGTGACCCGCACGTGGGGGGCGGTGTCCTGGCACTGGTAGCGCAGGGCCCGGGTGAAGGTACGCACCGCAGCCTTGGTGGCGCAGTACACCGGCGCGGAGGCTTTCGGGGCCAGCGCGAGGCCGGTGGTGACGTTGACGATCGCGGCGTACGGTTGCCGGCTCAGGTGCGGCAACAGGCCCGTGCACAGCGCGACGACGGCGTCGAGGTTGACAGCGATCTCACGCCGCAGCACCGGTCGCATCGCGCTGGGCTCGTCGGCGAACAGGCTGGTGATCGTCTGTACGGCGGCGTTGTTGATCACCATGGAGAGGGTGGGGTGCCGCTCGGGCAGTTGGTGCACGAGCGCGTCGACGGCGGCGGGGTCGGCGAGGTCGACCGACCAGGGCGTCACGCGGTCGCCGTGGGTGGCGGTCAGAGACTTCAGCTGCCCGCGGTCGCGTGCCACGGCTACGACGTGCGCGCCGAGTCCGAGCAGTTGGTGGGTCAGCTCGCGGCCGATGCCGCGGGTGGCGCCGGTGATGAGGATCGTGCTGCCTGCCGGGTTCATGTCAGGGTCGCCTCTGCTGGTCGTGAGGCCCGCCCGGGCGGGGCGGGGCGTCGGGGAACGCCGACCGGTAGGCCGCCGGGGTCATCGCGGTGCGGCGTTTGAAGTCACGGGTGAAGTGCGGTTGATCGGCGTATCCGCAGGCGAAGCCGATGACGCCCAGGGAATGGGCGCTGGTCGTGAGCAGGTCGGCGGCCCGGTCCGCGCGCACGGCGCCGAGCAGCGCGGTGAAACCACCGGCGGTACGCAGCTGCCGCTGCAGGGTGCGTACCGACACCGTCACCTCGGCGGCCAGGTCGCTGACGGTCCACCGCCGGGCAAGGTCGGTGGTCAATAGCACGCGAGCCCGGGCGGTCAGGTCATCGCTGGTGCGGCGCCCGGTGTTTCGTACCGGCGGCACGTGCGACGACCACGCGAAGCGCCACCGGGCGATGTGGTGGCCCGGTGGCGGCGCGGTGAAGACGCCGTCGGCGAACACGACCGGATCAGGGTCGAGGGTGACCGTGACCTCCTGTGCACCGATGTCCTCCAGCAGCGCGATCAGCACACCGAGGATCAGCGCGTCCTCCGCTGGGTGCGGGGGTGACGCCGGTGCTCCCACGTGCTCGGCGATGACGCAGGTCGCGTCTGCGTGACGCACGACAACGCGGTGGCGCGAATGGGCGAACCGTTCCAACCGGCTCCACCGGCCGAACAGATCGAGAGGGTTGTCCGCGGCGCGCAACGCGGAGATGAGCGGGTGGGGCGGTAGCCGTGCAACCGCCCGGCCGACACGCAGCAGAGGCAGCAGTCCATAGGCGTCGGCGACGTCGGTCAGCAACCGGCGTTTGGTCTCCAACGGCATCAACGCCCCCGACGGTGGCGGCACGACGGGCGCGAGACCGTCCTCGGCCAAGACGTGCCGTACCGCCGAGACCAGTACCGCACTGGCGAAATCCTCCACCGCCGCTCCTGTCATCGTCTCGTTGCGCCCCTCACGCTAGGTCGGCCGTCGACCAGTCGTATTGAACGAACGCGCCAACCGAGACAACACACGGTCGACAACCCCCGCCGCCTGCGCTCGAGACGTCCCGTTCAAGCGCGGGGCCAAAGGGACGGGCGCCCGCAGAACGCGGACGCCCGGAAAGGGTGCGGGAGGCGGACGCCGTCAGACGGCGGCCCGTGCACGCTGCGCCTCGCGGCGCTCGACGAAGCGTGACGCCTGGGCGTCGAGGTCGGTCATGAAGGCAGCGAGTTCCTCGCGCGCCGCCTCGCCGTCGCCGGACAGCGACCGGTCGAACACGCGGACCTGACGCAGCACCGGGGTCAGCACGTCGTCATGGTGCAGTCGCAGATCGTAGATGCCGGCCTTGGCGATCTGCACCGACTTGCGGCCGAAGTTCTCGATGGTGTGGCCGGGCATCTGGAACGTGGAGGCGACCTTGGTCACGGCACGCATCACGGTGTTGGGCGCGAGGTCGAACGCGGCGCCGAGCAGGTTGCGGTAGAAGATCATGTGCAGGTTCTCGTCGGCGGCGACGCGGGCCAGCAGCTGCTCGCAGAGCGGGTCACCGGAGACGGTGCCGGTGTTGCGGTGCGAGACGCGGGTCGCGAGCTCCTGGAACGACACGTACGCGACCGACTCGATCAGCCCCTCGTACGAGTTTCGGAAGCCGCCCTCCATGTGGGCCATGCGCGCCCGCTCGAGCGCGACCGGGTCGACGGCACGAGTCGCAAGCAGATAGTCACGGATTGCGATGCCGTGCCGGCCCTCCTCGGCCGTCCACCGATGGACCCATGTCCCCCACGCGCCGTCACGCCCGAAGACGCTGGCGATCTCGTGGTGATAGCTGGGCAGGTTGTCCTCGGTCAGCAGGTTGACAACGAGGGAGATCCGGGCGACCTCGGACAGCTTGGACTGCCCCGGCTCCCACGCCTCGCCGCCGAGGACCCCGTCGAAGTCGCGGCCCTCGCTCCACGGCACGTACTCGTGCGGGAACCACTCCTTGGCCGTGGCCAGGTGCCGGTTGAGGTTCTCCTCGACGACGGGTTCGAGTTCCCGCAGTAGTACGAGCAGGTCGGTGGGTTCGGCTGGGCTCACTGGGCCTCCGGTTCATAAACAGCTGGTGCCGGTGCGCTGCCGCCCAGGTGGGCCGGCAGCCACCACGCGTCGTCCGGGCCCTTCGGCGACTGCGGGTACTCCCGCTGGGCCCGGTCGAGCATGGTCGTCATGCGGGCGCGTAGCTCGGCGTTGACCGCGTCCTGGTTGTCGCGGCGCGCCGGGTGCAACGGCTCCCCGATGAGAATCGTGACCGCCACGCCGCGCTGTGTGAGATCGCGGGGATGGCCCTTGGTCCAGAACCGCTGGGTGCCCCACAGCACCACGGGTATCAGTGGCGTGCCGGTGGCCGCGGCGAGGCGGGCCGCGCCGCTCTTGAGGTCCTTGACGGTGAACGACTGGCTGATCGTCGCCTCGGGGAACACGCCGACGACCTCGCCGGCCTTGAGCGCGGACAGCGCGGCCTTGTACGAGGCCATGCCCGCGTCGCGGTCGACCGGGATGTGGTGCATGCCACGCATCAATGGCCCGCCGATGCCGTGGCGGAAGATCGAGTCCTTGGCCATGAACCGAACAAGGCGCTTGGAGCGGCGAGCACCGAGGCCACAGAAGATGAAATCCAGATATGAGACGTGATTACAGGCGATGACGGCTCCCCCGTCAGCCGGCACGTGCTCCTCGCCCTCGATCGTGATCCTCATGTCGAGAAGCCGGAACATGGTCCGCGCGAGCGCGATAACCGGCGGGTACACCAGATCTGCCATGACCATACGCTAGCGGTCCGCGGTGGAGCGCACCCGGTACCCTGCCTCAAGGACAGGTGTATTCCAGGGAGTTCACAGTGCAGGATGAGGTGCAGGACCCGCCGGCGCCACCTTCGTCACCACCCGAGCCATCCAAGCCGGCCGAGCCGTTGGAGCCACTGGAGACGTCGGCGCCCGCCGCACCGGTGGGGCCGGAGATCTCGGTCGACATCGGCGTGGTGGTCGTCGAGCCGCCGCCGCGGTTCGGCCGGCCCGGGCCGCCGATGCGCCGCTCGCCGCTGCTCATCGGGTTCACCGCGGGGCTGGGCCTGGCTCTGGCGTACACCGCGTATCTGGCGGTGCAGAACATCCGCTCGATCCTGATCCTCATCTTCATCGCGCTGTTCCTCGCGATCGGCCTCAATCCCGCGGTGGTACGGCTGAGGAAGTGGGGCGTGCCACGCGGGCTCGCGGTCGCCGCGGTCGGCATCGGCGCGATGCTGATGCTGTGCGGCGGCATCGTGGCGCTCATTCCGCCGCTGGTGCAGCAGAGCAACGCGCTGATCGAGAACCTCCCCCACTACATCGACAACCTGCAACGAAACGACCAGCTCAACCGCCTCAACGAGCAGTATCAGCTCCTGGACCGGCTCAAGGACGTCGCGACGGCGGGTAACGTCACCAAGGCGCTCGGTGGCGTCTGGGGCGGCGTGCAGGTCGCGTTCTCGGCGGTGTTCAACATCGTGATGGTCATCGTGCTGACGCTGTACTTCATGGCCGCCTTCGACCGGCTGAAGGAGGGCGGCTACCGCCTGGTGCCGGCGTCGCGCCGCGAACGCGTCCGGCTGCTCGGCGACGAGATCCTCACCAAGGTCGGCGCCTACCTGGGCGGCGCACTGGCGATCGCGGTCGTCGCGGGCCTGTCGTCGTTCGTGTTCCTGCTGATCATCGGCGTCTCGTATCCGTACGCCCTCGCCGTCCTCGTCGCGATCACCGACCTGATCCCGCAGATCGGCGCCACGCTGGGCGCGGTCGTGGTGAGCATCGTCGGATTCGCGACATCGATCCAGGCCGGCATCGCATGTGTGGTGTTCTTCATCATCTATCAGCAGATCGAGAACTACGCGATCTACCCGACGGTGATGCGCCGCGCGGTGAAGGTCACCGACCTGGCCGCGATCCTGTCGGTACTCATCGGCGTCGCGGTGCTCGGCATCGTCGGCGCACTCGTCGCGATCCCCGTGGTCGCGGCGGTGCAGCTCCTCATCCGCGAGGTCGTCATCCCTCGGCAGAACTCGCGCTGACCTTCCGCCGCCCGTCTGCTCCGCCGCCGGTTCGGGCCGGCCGGATCGGGTCGCTGTCCGCGCTTTTGGCCTGGGCGGCGGCCCGGACCGCGGTCAGGAGCGATCCGGCCGGTGGCGTGGGCCGCGTTGGCCGTGTCGCTGGTCCGGGCCAATTCGCGGCCGGCCCGGACCTGGCCTGGTTCGGCCCGGGCTCGGCGTCGTGCAGGGCGGTCCCCTCGCCGCGCGGTCCGGCCGCGCACGGCTGCATCGTCCGGGTGGACGCGCCGCTCGCGCCTCATGCCTGCTCTCCCCCGCACGAGGCGCGGAAGCGCGCACCGCGGCCCGGCCGACGGCGAGCGCGATGCCGCCGAGCCGCGGATGTCTGGTCGGGGCGATCAGCAGCAACCCCGATCGGCGAACTCATTTCCCGCACCACGTTTCCGCGGCAACTGGTACGCACGCTCTACCGACCACCGCCGTGTCCCCGGCGACGTGCTGCGCTCGGCTGGCCCGAGACGTCGCATCGGTCCGCGGCCCGCACGAGGTGAAAGGTTCGGACCATTGCCGATGCGGCGCGGCGGCCCAGCAGTTCTCCAGCACGGCCGTCCAGCACGTCGTCAGCGGGTCAGCGGGCCAGGGGCCGGCACGTCAGTAGGTCAGCGCGTCGACGGGTCAGCGCGTCAGCGGGCCAGGGGGCCAACGCGTCAGCACGTCGGCGGGTCGGCGCGCCAGGGGCCAGCGCATCAGCAGGTCAGCACGTCGGCGGGTCAGCGCGCCAGGGAACGCGACCGGGGTCAGCAGGTCAGCAAGGTCGGCACGTCGGCGGGCCAGCACGTCGGCGCGTCAGGGGGCCAGGGGGCCAACGGGTCGGCGGGTCGGCGGGTCGGCGGGTCGGCGGGTCGGCGGGTCGGCGGGTCGGCGGGTCGGCGGGTCGGCGGGTCGGCGGGTCGGAGATCG
>NZ_JBEPDB010000071.1:0-48545 GCF_040300025.1 Dactylosporangium sp. NPDC000555
CGCGTCGTCCGGGCCGGCCGAGGCGCGGGCAGCGGTGGCGACGAGGTCCCACAGCCGCTCGTCGCCCAGCGCGGCGACCAGGCTGTACAGCACGGTCGTGAACGCCGCCGCGAGCAGCTTGGTGCGCAGCGCGTCCTCGTCTTCGGTCGGCAGGGCCCCGGTCAGCGGCGGCATCTCGAACCCGGCCCGGCGTAGCCGGCCGGGGTGCACGTGGATGCCGCCCAGGTCGCGGTAGTGCAGCCGCACCGGGCGGCCGTCGGCGATCTCGACGAGGGTGTTCTGCCCGTGCGCCTCCAGCGCCACCCCGAGTTCGAGCAGCCGCAGCAGCGGCGGCACCATCAGCTCGACCAGTTGCGCGAAGAACCCGGGCGTGAGCAGGTCCGGCCGTTGCGGTAGCAGGGCGAGGGGCACGACGGTCGCGCCGGCCGGGGGCGCCTGCCGCCAGAGGGCGCCGAGTGCCCGCTGCGGCTCGCCGGCCGCGTCCAGCACCGTGCCGGCGGACAGTTCCCGCAGCACATGGATTCCGGGTGTACGCCGGGAAAGCTCCGCCACCAGCTGTGAGGCCAGCGGCCCGTTGTGCACCGCCGGGGCGGACAGGGTCCGTACCGCGCTGGTCATCTGCACCTCGACCGCGGTCTTGAGGTGCAGCCCCGCCCAGTGCGTGCCGATCGGCTGCAGGGTGCGCAGCGACATCAGCGGCCGGGCCGGCACGTCCACGCCGGCGTCGCGGACCAGGCCCGAGGCGAGGGCCCGGGGCAGCTGCCACGGGTGCACCGGCAGCCGCGGCGGCACCGGCCGGCCCGACGTGCGCCACCGGGCCGGGTCGACGTCGATGAGGCGCAGGGTCACGGTCGGGTGGTGTTCCGGCGCGTACGCGAGCACGTCCAGGGTGCTCATCCCGATTCTGGTCCGGCAGCACGGGTGCAGCGGATGGCCGTCGACGATGGACTGTTCGGCGTCGGCGAGCGTGCCGCCGGGGCTGGGCGGGGCGGTCATCGCCAGGGCCAGGTTCGCCACCGAGTTGTCCAGCTCCCGGACCAGCCGCGGGTCCAGGCCGAGCGCGGCGGCGAGGGCGCCGGGGTCGTCGTGCGTGACGCCGTCGGCGACGACCTTGGCGACGGTCGGGCCGAACAGCGGCGGCGGCGCACCGTCCAGCCGGCCCGTGGCGACGATGTCCTCGCGCCATAGGGCGCCCCACAGGCGGGTCAGGATGGCCGCTCTGGCCCGCGGTACCGCTGCGGAGAAATCGGCGACGAGGTCGCTTCGGTGCATCCGCAGCGCGCGCAGGGTCTCGTCCACGTCGGGTGCGTCCACCCGCCGAGTCTAGGTGTGCCGCGCGGTGGCGCTGAGGCGGGTGGGATCCGTGTCGGCCGTTCGGCCCATTTCGTCCGCCCCGGCCGCCGGGCTGCCGGTTCACCTGCGCGGATGCTGTCATGTAGGCGAGGATCTGGGAGGAGCACGGACGCTTCGGGAGGCTCGAAGATGGAAATTCGACACCTGACGGCCGGCGCGCCGGCCGCCCAGCCGCCGGCCCCGCCGAAACCCGCCTTTCCGCGTCCGGTGGAGGCGCCGCCGCCCCCGCCGATGGGTGGCCTGCCCGCCTCGCAGCAGGTGCTGAGCAAGCTCACCCCCGGTGACCGGGCCGCGATCGCCGGCGCGACCGGCTACCAGCTGTCGCCGACCGGCGCGGTGACGAACGCGTCCCGCGCGGTCCCGCCCTGGTCGTTCATCATGGCGTTCGCGGCCTCCCGCACGGCGCAGCCGGTGGAGGGGCCGCGGCAGCCGTCCGCCGACGACGGCCACCACGTGGACCTGACCGTCTGACCGCACGGTGCGGGTGGGACGCGCCGGCACGCCGACGACCGGCGCACCCCACCCCACCAGTCTGCGCCGGGGCGGGGCCGGCCACTGTCCCGTTTCCGGGCCGGTTCGCATAGCCGGGCGCATCGCCCCGGCGTCGTACGTCCTGCTACCGTCCCGCGATGCAGGCCACGGCCTCGATCTCCACGAGCTGCCCCGGGTAGCCGAGCACGGCCACGCCGAGCAGGGTGGCGGGCGGGCGGTGCGCGCCGAGCCGGTCCCGGTAGAGGTCCCAGGCCACGACGAGGTCGCCGCGGTCGGTGCTGGCGACGTAGATGGTGGTCTTCACCACGTCGCCGAGGGCGGCGCCGGCCCCGCCGAGCGCCGCCTCGAGATTGTCCAGGGTGCGTACCGTCTGCGCGGCCAGGTCGCCGGGGGCGACGACGGTGCCGTGTTCGTCGAGGGGGCAGGCGCCGGCGGTCCAGACGTGCCCGGCGGCGGTGGCGGTGTAGTCGTACTCCACGCTGTCGGTGAGCATGCGGGCAGCCTAGTCAGGCCTGGCGCTGCTCACGATAGGTTTTCCAGCGGCCCAGCACCGCCGGCAGCTCCGCGTCCGCGTACGTGCTAGGTGCGGTTCGTAGCCTCGATTCGCCTGCCCAGGTCGCTTGCTCGTGGTGGTGGGGAGTCTCGGAGGGGGCGGAGCAGGATGAGCGTTACGGCCAGGGCGAGGGCCGCGAAGGCGCTGCTGGTCCAGAATCCCGCCCGCATGCCTTCTGCGATCGCCTCGTTGCCGACTGGAGTGCCGACTGGAGTGCCGGCTGCTGTGTTGATGGAGGACACGGTGGCGAGGATCGCGATGCCGAGCGAGGCGCCGATCATCATCGCCGCTTGCAGGACACCGGAGGCGGCGCCTGAGATTTTCGGGTCGACGGTGGACATGATGGTGACGTTGAACGGCACCACGACCAGGCCAAGGCCGGCTCCGGCCAGCAGCAGCGGACCGAAGATCCCTGTCCAGAAGCCCGTTGCCGCTGAGATCTGCGTCAACCACAAGGCGCCGGCGAGGATCAGGCTGATGCCGGTCGCCGCCGTGACCCGTGCCCCGTACCTGCCCAGCGGCCTGGCCGCGTTCTGCGCGGTGATCAGCATTCCGCCGGCCATCGGCAGGAACGCCGGGCCCGCCAGCAGCGGGCTGAATCCGAGGACTTCCTGCATGAACTGCACGAGCAGGAACTGCATGCTCAACGTCACCATCGGCACGAGCAGAATGCCGAGGTACGCCCCAGCTCTGGAGCGGTCGGCGAACAGTCCCAACGGCACGATCGGATGGGCCGCGCGGCGTTCGAGCACCACAAAGGCGATCAGTGCCACCGCACCGGCGATCAGGGGTAAAAGCGTAAACGGGTCAGTCCAGCCGTGGTCGGCGGCGCGTGCGAGTCCGAACACGATGCCGGTAGCACCCAGGGCAGAGGTCAGGGCGCCGATCAGGTCGAACCGGCCGGGGTTGCGGGGCGTCTCGGTGACGTATCGGGGGGCGAGCAGCACCATGAGCAGGCCGATGGGCACGTTGACCAGGAGCGTCCAGCGCCACGAAAGCGTCGTGGTGATGAGCCCGCCGAGAACCAGCCCCAGAGTCATCGCCGCGGCGGTCACCGAGGAGTAGATGCCTAGCGCCCTGGTCTGTGCGGTGCCCTGGAAGTTGGTGATGATCAGGGCCAAAGTGCCCGGGCCGGCCAGTGCGGCCCCCACGCCCTGGACGGCGCGCATCACGATCAGCCACTCCGCGTTCGGTGCCAGGCCGCCGAGCAAGGAGGCGATGGTGAACACCACGATGCCGATCACGAATATGCGGCGTCGGCCGAGAATGTCTCCGGCGCGCCCACCGAGCAGCAACAGCCCGCCGAACGCCAGCAGGAACGCGTTGGGTACCCAGGCCAGGCCCGACGCCGAGAATCCCAGACCTTCGCGGATGGCAGGCAGGGCGACGTTCAAGATCGTGCTGTCGAGCATCAGCATCAACTCGCAGCCGACCAGGACCATCAGAGTCAACGCGCCTGCCCGTCCCAGCCTCGGTCGGCGTGCCTCGGGTTTCGTGACGCCAGGGGTCGGCGAGTTCGACATGGTTCCTCCTGACTACAGTGAACAGCGACGTTCCCAATTAGTGAACGGCAGCGTCTACTATAGGGCCGGATGCCCCGCCCAACCGGGCCACCCGCCGGCGCCCGAGTGGAGGAGTCTCGATGTCCGTACCGGCCCAGACCCGTCGCCGGGGGGAGCAGTTGCGAAGTGCGATCTTCGACGCGGTCATCGACCAGCTCGGCGAGGTGGGCTACGGACGGCTGAGCATGGAAGGCGTGGCCGCCGCGGCGCAGACCGGCAAGGCGGCCCTCTACCGGCGTTGGGACAGCAAGGAGGCACTGGTCCGCGAGGCGCTACAGGAGCTCTTACCCCTGCCTCCAGAGATCGCCGACGGCACCGACCTGCGGACGGGTCTGATCACACTGCTGTCGTACTTCAACTCCGCACTGTTCGACTCCAAGGGCGCCGCGTTCCAGGCCGTGGCCGCCGAGAGCGGCACCGATGTGACCGTGCTCCGAGAGATTTTCCACACCCGTGTGACCGCCCCCTGCCAGGAACACATCACCGAACTGGTTCACCGGCACATCGCGTCCTCCGGCACGACACCGAACCATCGATTCCGGGACGACATGTTCGCCACCGTCGGCCCGGCGATGCTGATGTACCACTGCCTCAACGGACAGGACAAGAGCACCGACAGCCAAATCGAATCCGTCGTCGACAACGTGCTCCTGCCCCTGATCCAGGTGTCGTAGCGATACCTGTACAGCGCGATGGTGGCCGCGTGCGCCTGCCACTGCGCTCGCGCCTTCAGCTGCGGGCGGGGCTTGCCGAGACGGGCGATCCACGCGGCCTCGGCGTCCTGCGCTTCTTGCGCGAGTCGCCGGGCGGCGTCTTCGATCAGGGCCTGCCGCTCAACAAGCGCCGCGTGCACGTCGTCGGTAACCGGGTCGGCCGGGGTAGCGACGAGTCCGGCTACTCGTGCGCGGTGGTTCTTGCCGGCCGGGCGTCAGCTGGCTGGTGGCTTGATAGAGCATGGTCGAGAGCTGTGCGGCGGGGTCGGCCTGCTCGTCGCCGGGCGTCAGGCGCGGCGCGAGGCGGCATCGCCGCGGCGCTGTACGGGCTGCTGCCACGCGCCGCCACCGCGCCGTGGGCGCGTTCCTGCTCATAGCGTTCCTCGGCCCGGTCCTCAAGGCGCCCGGATGGGTGCAGAACCTGTCGCCGTACACGCACACACCACACCTGCCGGGGCCCGCACCGGCCGGGCATCCTCGCCGCGCCGCCGACCTGGCTGACCGCCATCACCGCGACATCGGCTGATTCCCGGAGCCGCTCAAGTTGACATAATATACATTATCGAACAACTGCCGGGGGCTGCTCAGGCGCTGCGGCACACGACGATCTTGTCGAGGCGTCGAGCGCTCTCCGCGCCGCGGCTTTCCGGGGCTCTGGTGGTTCAACCCACAGCGGTGGGCACGTCGGACCGCTGGTGGGGGGCGTGTGCGTCACGCACCGGCTTTGAGAGCCACCTGGTACGACGTCCCAACTCCGCCACGGCGCCGCTATGCCCGTCGCTCTCCGTAGCGAACGATCGGCATTGCTCGTGTCGTGGGCCATCGCCGTTTGTCGAGACATTCAGGAATCTGCACCGGCGGTCCACAAGTACAGCGGTTGCCTGTTCCCGCCTTGCGGAGCATTCGGCGGAAATGCCGCCCAGCCGTGCGCGGCATTGTCGAAAAATGGTCGCGATGCACCGGCGGCCGTGTATTTCCGTCAATCATTCGATGCGTTGCCGGGCCAGCGGGCCGGCGTAGCTGTGGCGTGCATGCACGCCGATGCTTCGGGACAGGAGCGGACCGCCCGTCGCCGCCCACCTGGCGCGGCGCGGGATCACAGTCGCTTGCCGCGGTGCCGCTCGCGGGGCGTTGTGCCTGTTCAGGCTGCGTGACCGGCGGAGGCGGCGAGGGCGGCACCGGCCCCTGCACCGATCCGTGCACCGAGCCGTCCCGCTGGTCGCTGACCCCCGGCGGGGTGTCACCGCGGACACGGCGGAGCTTCTCGGCGTGACGTCTCGCAAGGCCCCAGTCCCGATGCCTTGCATGCTCCCGGCGGAACTGCTCCTTCGCCGGAGAATAACGACGTGACCTGGTCCGGTCACGCATGGCAGCCAACTCCGCCCTTGAAAACAACCCCAGCTGCCCCATACATACAATTATCCCAGAACCCGACCGAAACCACCGCCCCGAACAGCAGTCCACAATGTCAAATGGTGCACGCTCATGGCACCCCTTTATGTCTAGGCGCCGCTGATACCAGGGCTTAGGGTGGTTTGGTGGCGGGTCCGGGAAGTGGCTTGTCCGAAGGGCGTGAGGTCTTCCCGGTGGCCTCTTCGCGTCGAAGTAGGCGCGGTCTTCGGTGCGGTTGCGTAGCTGGACCACGGCCATGATGTGCACCGTGCGGTTGATCGGGCTGATGTCTGCGACGTCTGCCAGTAGGTGGGCTGCGCCTGTGGGGCCGATGCCGCGCAGCTCCATCAGGGTGGCGCTGCGGGCGGCCACCAACTCCTTGAGGTCCTTCTCCGCGGCCTTGATCTTCTTGTCGATCCCCTCGAGTTCACTGATCAGCTCGACGGCGAGGCGGCTTCTGGACTTGCCCACGATGTCGCGGGGTTTGACCCGCGACATCGTCGCGCGGGCCTGTGGCGCGGCCTCGCAGCGCCACCATCGCCACCGAGTGCGCATCCACCAGGTCGGTTTTTTGCGGCCGTTGCCGGTGGCGAACACCCGCACCTGCGCCGACAGCTTCGCGGGCACGTCGAGCACCGTCTCACCGTCGTGGACCAGGCGGGCCGTTGCAGCGCCCTCGACCGTCCAGACCCGATCGGCGTACTTGCGGCCGGCGGCGAGCATGTCGGCGTAGCCGGCCTTGTCAGTCCCAAAGCGGCCCATCGCGAGCACCCGGCCGCGTTCGTCGACGACCTCGATGGTGGCGGAACGCTTGTGCGGGTCCATCCCGATGATCACGCTCATCGCGTTCAGGTTTCCGGCTTTACCTGCGGTTCGTGACGACGTGGGACGAACGACCCGGTCGCTGAGGTCGCCGCCAGGTAGACGCCGTAAATCGTGACCATCACCCCGACGAGCCACGCCGCGAGGAACCCGGGCGCCGGCGCCTGGGGCTCGTCGATGAACAGCGGCTTCAGGGCCAGGACCAGCGCCAGGGCGGGCACCCCGCCGAACAGCAGCAGGTTGGGGTGCGACGCCCGGGGAAACGGGAACGGGTACGGAACCTGCTGCCGGTACCGCTCCCACCCGAGCCCCTCGATCGTGGGCTCCAACTCGTCACGGATGTACTCGACGATGGTGGCGATCGCCCCGACCTGCGCGACGGATGCGGTGCACAGCAGGCAGCTGCTGAACGGAACGATCAGCAGCCACGGCGCCCACGACGCGTGCCAGAACGCGATGACGAACAAGGCGCCGGCCGTCAGGACCTGCAGGATGAAGATCTGCTGCTGGGCGGCCGCGCGACGGTCGATTTCCCGTCGCAGCGCAGCGAACTCGGCCAATCGGCCATCAAGGCGGTCCGGCATGCCCAAAGAGTAGGTCAGCCGTCAATGTCGAGCGGCCGCCGGTGGGTACGCTCGCGGGTATGTCTCACCAGGCGCGTGTGACCAGGTACGGCGACGTGTCCACCGCGCTGGCCGCGCTCAGTGACGACGGACTCGGTCGTCTCGTGGCCGGCGCGCACGACACCGGGTCGGGTATCGGCGGTACCTCAGCGCTGCTGATCCTGGACGGCATCCCGGTCTTCGTGAAGAAGATCCCGCTCACCGACCTCGAACGCCGCCCATCCAACGTCATGTCCACCGCGAACCTGTTCGCCCTCCCGACCTACTGCTACTACGGGGTCGGCTCCCCAGGATTCGGCGCCTGGCGGGAGCTCGCCGCCAGCACCATGACCACCGACTGGGTGCTCGCCGGGCAGAGCGAGGCTTTCCCGCTGATGTACCACTGGCGGGTGCTGCCCGGCGCGGCACCACTGGCCGGCGAGCACGCCGACATCGATCGTGTCGTCGACTACTGGCACGGCTCACCGGCGGTACGGCAGCGGCTGCACGCCCTCGCCGGCGCGTCGGCCAGCCTGGTGCTGTTCCTGGAGTACGTGTCCCACAATCTCCGGGACTGGCTGGCCGAGCAGCTCGCGGCCGGTCCCGGCGCGCTCGAGCACGCCTGCGCCATGGTCGAGCGCTGCCTGCGTACGGACGTCGCCTTCATGAACGCCAACGGGCTGCTGCACTTCGACGCCCATTTCGGCAACGTCCTGACCGACGGCCGCCGTCTCTACCTGGCCGACCTCGGCCTGGCCACCTCAACCCGGTTCGACCTGTCCCCGCCCGAACGGGACTTCGTCGCGCGGAACCTCAGTCACGACGCCTGTCACACCATGACGGAACTGGTCAACTGGATGGTCACCAATGTCGCAGGCGTGACCGACCCCGGCGCCGGTGGACCCGTCGAGCGCAATGCCTACATCCGCCGCTGCGCCGCCGGGGCGAGGCCCACCGGCGTCCCAACCCGGGTGGCCGCGCTCATCAACCGCTACGCGCCCGCGGCAACCGTCATCAACGACTTCTACTGGAGCCTCTTCGGCGAAAGCCGGGCCACCCCGTATCCCCTGGAAAAGATCACGCAAGCACTCGCCCAGATCCCCGGCGGCCTCCCTGCCGCGATCCGGGACGAAGCGGTTGGGTCGTGACATGGCTCGCATCGCCTACAACGGTCGCGACGCGGCGGTGTTCGAGGATACCCGCCAGCTATCCGGCCAGGGACTCGCCGCCTGACGTGACGCGGCGACCCGGCACCCGCCTGCTCGACCTCGGCGCGGGCACCGGCATGTGGGCACGGGCCTTCACCGCAGGTCCCGCAGACGACCGCGCCGTCGCTTCAAACCGAATCCGGCCCGGTTATCGACGCGCAGCGGCGCTGGGTGGAGAATCCTGTCACGTTGGGTAGCGAAACCGGGTCCGTTCGGGCCTTATCCATGCAGCTCGGCGCGAATATTCACCTGGCTGGGTGATGCGACGCTCTGTGATGCGGCGTATGCGGCCGCTACCCTATGCGTATGCGTGAGGTGCGCAAGGAGCGGGTCACGGTGACGATGCCCGCCGATGACGCCGCGGCGGTGCGGCGGTTCGTGGACGCGGGCGGTGCGGAGTCGGTGTCGGCCTACGTCGCCGAGGCGGTGCGGGGCCGGCTGGCCCGGGACCGGGCGCTGCTGACGCTGAACGAACTGTATGCGCGGCGCGGGGTACGGCTGGATCCGGAGCACCACGCGTGGGCGCGCGAGGTGCTGGGGGTGGCGCCCGCGAGCGGGCCGGTGTCGTGACCGCGGTGGGGGGACGAATCCTGGACAGCTCGGCCATTCTCGGGTTCGTGGCCGGCAAGCCGTACAGCTCGGCGATCGTGTGGCACGCGGTGGACCAAGGCGTGGTGCTCGCCGTTCCGGCGGCAGCTCTGGCGGAGGCGTGGGCGCAGACGTCGCCGAAGGACTACGACGTGCTGAAGGTGCTGCTGAGTCTGCCGGTGGTGGTCGTGGACGACCTGACGGCGGCGGACGCGGTGGACAGCGGGGCGCTGTTCGCCGGTGAGGGCGGCCCGTCGCTGGTCGCGGCGGCGCACGTGGTACGGCGGGCGCAGGCGCGACCGGGCTGGGCGATCGTCACGGACCGGGCGGATATGCTGCGAATCCTCGACCCGCAGGCGGAGATCGACGAGCTGCCCTGACCCACGTACGGTGTGTCGCACTCGGAAAATGTCATAGGCGGCTGGTATGACTGTTCCGACACATGTTCGAATGATGGGTTGGAGGGTGCGATGGTTGCCGCGCAGACCGCGGCCGAGGGCTTGTCGACGGTGGATCTGGAGCAGATCCGGGTCGTCCTCGCGGCCGGCCGGAAACCGAAGGTCATGTTCACCGAGCAGGCCGGGCAGATCGCCGGGCAGCTGGGCCAGGTCGTCGCACTGACCGACCCGGAGCTGTCCGACGAGTGGGTCGTGGTCCGGTTCGGCCGCGACGAGCTGCCCTTCTCCCCCGCCGACCTGGCGATCGCGCCGAAGGCCCCACCGGCCAAGCGCGCCTCCGTCATTCCCGCACCTCGTGAGGAGAGCCCCGTGCCAGCCCCTTCCGTGACCGCCGACACCGCGACCAGCGACTCCCCGGCCAAGCCCGACTCCCCCACCGCCACCGCGGCGCCCAGCGCACCGCCGGCGGCCCCGGAGCCGGCCGCGAAGCCCGCGCCCGCGGCGCCCGCCGCCGACGCGGAGCCGAGGTCGTCGGGCAAGCCGCCGGCGAAGAAGGCCGCCCCGAAGGCGAAAGCCCCGGTGGGCCTGACGGTCACCCTGGCCTACGCCGACGGCGAGTGGACGGTGGCGGCCAACCAGGGCTCGAAGGCCCTCGCCAAGCCGTATGTCATCAAGGCCGGCGAGGCCCTGAAGATGGTCGCGATGCTCGACGTGCCGGGCGTGCACGAGGCGGTCGAGGAGATCGTCACCGCGGCCCGCGCCGAGGCCGAGACCCAGGCGGAGCGCCTCCGCGCCGAGCTGGCCGAGATCGAGGCGAGACTGGCGGAGCTGCGCGAGGCCGAATAGCGAGGCCGGGACCGCGGGACCGATCAGGTCGCCGGCCGCCCGGGCCACACCGGGGCGGCCGGCGACGAGCGGCGGCGATGTGTCGCGGGTAAAGAACAGCCGTCGGGACGGTTGCGCCGCGGGGCGGCGGCGATACCGTTCCAGTGTCCGGATCGGCGCACCCGGTGCGCCGGCCGAAACGACATGGCGCTGCGCGGCGGCGCCACCCGAGATGTAGAACCCGAGATGCAGAAACGGACAGGCGGCACGTGAGCGACGGGGAGCCAGACGGCGGGCGGCAGGCCGACGACGCGACGATCACCGCGGCCGGATCTCCTGTGGCGCCCCGGCTGCGGGCGCCCCTCGACGCCGATCCGGCTTCCATCGTGCCCCCGGGTGCCGGCTCCTCCCCCGGCGCGTCGTCGGGGCTGCGGCAGTCCCCTGACGCGGATGCCGCGGCGGTGGCGTGGCGGGTACCGCGGACGTGGCGGGTGCTGCTCGGGCTCGCGCGGGTCGTCATCATGCCCGTCGCCCGGCTGCGGGTCACCGGGGGCGTGCCGGAGGGGCTTCGCGGCGGGCCGGTCATTCTCGCGGTCAACCACATCGGGCCGTTCGATCCGGTCGCGATGACGGCGGCGTGCCGGGCGGCCCGGCTCGCGCCGCGGTTGATGGCGACCGGTGGGTTGTTCCGGGCGCCGGTGGTCGGGGCGGTGATGCGGGCGGCCGGGCACATCCGGGTCAACCGGCGGCAGGCGGACGTGGCCGCGGCCGTCGACGATGTGGCCGCGGCGCTGGCGGGCGGGGCGCATGTGCTCGGGTATCCGGAGGGGCGCATCACGCTCGACCCGGGGATGTGGCCGGAGCGGGGCAAGACGGGGCTGGCCCGGGTGGCGCTCGCGACCGGGGCTCCGGTCGTCGCGGTCGCGCAGTGGGGTGCGCACGAGGTCGCGGCGTGGGGCGGGTTCGGGCCGACGGTGCGCACGCTGTGCCGGGCGCTGGTGCGCCGGCCCGTGGTGCGGGTGCACTTCGGGGCGCCGGTCGACCTGTCCGGGATCGACCCGGCGGCGGCCGGGGCGGCGCAGCGGGCCACGGACCGGATCATCGACGCGATCACGGCCGAGCTGCGGCCGTTGCGGGTCGATGAGCCGCGGCTGCCGCGGTACATCGACCCGGTCCGGCCGCTGAGCGTCCAGCGCCGGCACCGCCCCGCCGCCTGAGCGGCGGCGGGAACGCGGGTCGAGGCTCCCGCGGCACATCGGGCTGCCGACTGAGCCGGCGACCGGAGCGCCGGTCCGGCCGTTGAGCGTGCGGCGCCGCCCCCGGCGGCGTGCACCGGCGGCAGGGGTATGTCTCAGGCGCCCTCGCGGCGCATGCGCAGGTAGGCCAGGACCGCCTCGCGGGTGGTGCGCACGCCCAGGACCTCGCGGGCCTCGGCGATACGGCGGTTCGCGGTGCGTAGCGACAGGAACTCCGCCGCGGCGGCTGCGGCGATGGTCTCGCCGCCGGCGAGGCGTTCGAGGAGGGCGCGCTGCTCCGGGGCCAGGACCGGGCCGCCGGCGTCCTCGGTGGGGGCGGTGCCGAGGTCGGCGTCGGGGTCGGTGGTGACGGGGCCGATGCGGCCAAGGTCGGCGAGGAGGGCGCGGCCGATGTCCCCGGCGGCGTCGCTGATGGCGACGATGCCGGCGCCGCGGGCGGCGGCCAGCAGGGCCAGTTCGGCGGTGTCGGCGTCGGCGACCCGGCCGAACAGGGCGAGCCTGGCCTCGGAGACGTCCCAGGCCTGGTCGGTGAGGGCGAAGCCTTCCCGGGTCGTCCAGCCGGCCCGGGCGAGCCTGCGCAGCACCGCGGTGGCATCCGCGCCGGTCGCCACGACGTACCGCGGTGCGAGTGCCGGATCTTCCGCCATCAGCGGCCCATCGGTGAAGACATGCGCCCACCATGCGATGAAGATGCCGTCCGGCACAAGGGCACGCGGCCACTCATCCAAGTTCCTCGATGGCCAGGGCGGCGGCCTCGGTGCGGGTCCGGGCGCCGAGCTTGCGCATGCCGGAGCGGATGTGTGTCTCCACCGTCTCCCGGGAGATGCCCAGCTGGCCGGCGATGCGCCGGGTCGGCTCGCCGTTGGCGACCAGCCGCAGCACGTCGCGTTCGCGGTCGGTGAGCTCGTCGCCGGCGCGGCGGCCGCGGGTGTCCCGGCGGATCGAGTGCCGGCGCAGCGCCCGGCGGGCCCGGCCGAGCAGCACGACCAGGCCGGCCTCCTCGGCGAGGCGCTCGGCCTGCAGCAGCGGCGGCACCGCCAGCTGCGCGCCGTCCTCGAGCAGGCCCTGGGCGAGCAGGCAGCGGACCTCCTCGCGGCGGGCGAGCTCACGCCAGGCGGCGGCGGCCTCGGCGAAGCGGTCGGGGGCCTTCCACGCCTCGAGGGTGGCCCGGACCGGCGCGAGGGGCAGCGCGGCGGAGGCTGCGGCATCGGCGGAACCGTCGGAACCGTCGGCGCCGGCGGAGTCCTCGAACCCGGAGGCGGCAACCCCGGCGTCGTAGGCGGCCCAGCGGGCGGTGATGCGGCGCAGCCCGTCGACAAGCGGCGAGGAGGCCGCGGCGTCGAGGTCGCGGGCCGGGTCGTACGCCTGGTCGGGGCGCCCGTCGAGCCAGGCCGCCTCGCGGGTCACCCAGTCCAGGACCGGGCCGGCCGACGCGGGCCGATTCTGCAGTGCCTCCAGGCGGGCGCGGGCCGGGGCGAGCAGGCCGCCGTCGGCCTCGGCGAGGCTGGCGGCGGCCACGGCGTAGCCGCGGGCCAGGGCGGGTAGGGTCCGGTCGGCGAGGTCCCCGGCCCGGCGCACGACCTCGTCGATCTCCTCGCCGCGCAGCGCGTCGCACCACAGCTGGGCGGCCAGGAACCGGGTCTGCCAGCTGTAGGCGAGGTCGCCGGCGCAGGCGGCGGCGGCCGCGGCGGCGGCCTGGGCGGCCTCGGCGAGGCGGGCGTCGGCGGTGAGGGTCTCCACCAGCAGCCACGCCGACCAGCGGGCGGCGAGCGCGTCGCCGGCCTGGCCGGCGGCGGAGGCGGCGGAGGCCAGGCCGTACTCCCAGCCGGGCTGGCGGGTGCCGGCCCGCACCGCGGCGATCGCGGCGCGCAGCCCGGCGTGGGCGGGCGTGTCGCCGTGGACCGCGAGCAGTTCCCCGGCGCGGGCCAGCGCCCCGCCGGGGTCGGTGGTGAGCATGGACAGCAGCCGGATGCGGTCCCGGCCGCCGACGATCTCGGCCGGGGCGTCGTCGGGCACGGCGGCGACCGCGGCCGCGGCGGCGACCGGGCTGCCCTGTTGCAGCAGGGCCTCGCCGCGCAGCACGGCGCCGACCGGGTCGGTGGTGGCCGGGTCGATGACGCGCAGGCAGGAGCCGGGCCGGCCGGCGGCGAGGGCGGCGCGGGCGGCGGCGACGCGGACCTCGGGCTCGGCGTCGACGCCGGGCAGGTCGCAGGCCAGCAGCAGCAGCTCGGCGCGGTCGCCGGAGGACTCGGCGGTCGCGGCGGCGCTCACCGCGACCCGGTAGGCCTCCGCGGCGGCGCCGGCCGCGGCGAGGTGCCGGGCGGCCTCGCGGGGCGGCACGAGGGTGGCGAGGCGGCGGTGCAGGGCGGCGCGCTCGGCGGTGTCGAGCAGGCCGGCGGCGACCTCGGCGGTATACGGGGACACGGGCGCGGCGACGCCCTCGGCAAGCTCGACGAGGCCGGTCTCGACCAGCTCGGTGAGGCCCTCGCCGAGCACGGTCGCGGTGACCGGGCGGCCGAGCAGGCCCAGGGCGGCCATGGCGGTGCGGGCCGGGCGGGTCAGGTCGGCCAGGGCGCCGGCGACGGTGTAGGCCAGGCCCTTGTCGAGGCCGTCGCCGCCGTCGCGGGGCGTGCCGCCCTGGGCGACGTGCTTGGCGAGGGCCGTCACCGCGAGGGGCACCCCGCCGGCGCGACGGACCAGGTCGGCCACGACGGCGGTGGACGCCGACGGGGCCAGCTGCCGCACCAGTGCGGCGGCGGCGTCGGGCGGCATGGGCGGCATCGACAGCCATGCGCCGGCGCTGGCGGCCGCGGTGCGCAGCGCGCGCTCGGCGTCGCCGGGAAGGCGATGGGGTGTGCGCAGCGTGACAACTATCCGACAGTGTTCGGCGATCGCCGGGAGGGCGGCCATCGTGAGCGGATCCGCCCACTGAAGGTCATCGACGAGCAGCAGCCCGTGACGGACACGGGAGCGGACGGCCTCGGCGAGCAGCGGCGCCTCGTGTGACGGCAGTCGCACCCGTACCGCGCGCGACAGCGGCAGGGCCGGCACGCCGCGCAGCATCGCCAGGGCGCCGCCGCTGAACACCTGACCGCGGAAGGACTCCCCGAGGCGCTTGAGCACGCTCGTGCGGCCCGTCCCCGGCGCGCCGGCGATGACCACCAGACCGGGGTTACGCAGGGCGTCCACCGCCACGGTGAGCAGCTCGGCGGGCGGCCACGCCGCGGCAGGAACGCTCGCCCGGCCGACCACCGCCGACCCGGCCGCCGAGGCGGCGGGTTCATCAGTCGGTGCCTCAGGCACGGGGCGCCTCCATTCCTGGCACGAACATGGGATCCTGCGCGCGCAGGATATTCGTAATGTGTGTGCCGTACGTGCGGGACATGACGGTACTGATTTGCACCCAGGAGCGAATAATGAGCGAGGTCCACCCCTTGGACACCCGAGGGTACGTCGGCATTGTGGCTGAGCACACCGGCCTCGCGCAGTCGGTGATCAGTCTGTGCGCGACGTCGAAGCGGGGCTGACCCCGTGGCTCCAGGACCGCTGAGCTCCCGCGTGGCCGACCTGTGCGGCGAGGTCGGCAACCGTCTCGGAGGCGCCGCCCAGGCCCAGGTCGTCGACGTGCGGCGGCGGCTCGGCGAGCCGCTGCGGGTCGCGATCGCCGGCCGGCTCAAGTCCGGCAAGTCGACCCTCGTCAACGCGCTCATCGGGCGGCGGGTCGCGCCGACCGAGGTCGGCGAGTGCACGCGCATCGTCACCCAGTTCCGCTACGGCACGTCCGACCGCGTCGACGTGGTCAAGCGCAACGGCGCCCGGGTCAGCCTCCCGCTGGACGAGGCCGGCATGATCCCGCAGCGGCTCGGCGTCGCCCGCCACGAGGTCGCCTACGTCGACGTGACCCTCACCAGCGACCACCTGCGCGACCTGACCGTCGTGGACACCCCCGGCCTGTCCAGCGCCAACACGTCCGTGTCCGACCAGGCGCGGCGGTTCCTGTTCTCCGAGGCGCCGATCGACGACGACCTGGACTCCGACTCCGCCGGGGCACTGTCCGGCGCCGAGGCCATCATCTACGTGTTCACCCAGTCGGTGCGCGAGGACGACGTGCAGGCCCTCGAGGCGTTCCGGTCGATCTCGGCCCGGCTGTCGAGCAACCCGATCAACTCCCTCGGCCTGTTCAACAAGGTGGACAAGCTCGCCGGCGGCGGGCAGGACCCGTGGCCGATCGTCGCGCCGCTGGCCACCGACCAGTCCAAGGTGCTGCGCCGGGTCGTCTCCGATGTCGTGCCGGTCGTCGGGCTGCTGGCCGAGACCACCGAGGCCGGGCGGCTCACCGCCGCCGACTGCGAGGCCCTGCGCCAGCTCGCCGCCCTG
Organism: Dactylosporangium sp. NPDC000555; assembly: GCF_040300025.1. Taxonomy (NCBI): domain Bacteria; kingdom Bacillati; phylum Actinomycetota; class Actinomycetes; order Micromonosporales; family Micromonosporaceae; genus Dactylosporangium; species Dactylosporangium sp. NPDC000555. The sequence continues at coordinate 16,142 of NZ_JBEPDB010000071.1, forward strand.
CCGCAGGGCGAGCGGACCGTGCTGCTGGCCTCCGTCGACCTGTTCACCAGCCGCGAGTGCACGGTGACCCGCGAGTCGCGGGAACGGCTGCTGCGCCTGCTGGACCTCTACGGGATCAGCTTCGCCATCGCCCAGCTGGTCGCCAAGCCGACCCTGGCCACCGGCGAGCTGGTCCGGACGCTGTTCCAGGCCTCCGGGTTCCCGCGGCTGCGCCAGACCCTCGACCACGCGTTCCGGTGGCGCACCGACGCCATCAAGGCCGGGTGGGCGCTGTCGAGCCTGGAGAAGATCGCCAGCCACGCCGAGCGGCCCCACGACCGGGAACTGCTGCGCGACGCGATCGAGCGGGTGCTGCAGCAGCCCGAGTCGCACCGGCTGCGGCTGCTGGAGGTCGCGCAGCTGGTCACCACCGGCGCGGTCGACCTGCCCGACCAGATGGAGGGCGAGCTGACCCGCCTGGCGCTGTCCAACGACCCCGGCTGGATCCTCAACCTGCCGGCCTCCGACCGCGACCAGATGGTCCGCGCCGCGCTGGACGCCGCGACCCGCTGGCGGGCCTACGCCGTGGCCGGCGCCAGCCCCTCGCAGTCGCGGGTCGCGCTCGTCGCCCACCGTGGTTTCTACCTGCTGTCCCAGCGCATCCGCGGCGGGGGGCAGGGACATGCCCGTTAGCAAGCCCGTCAACAGCCCAGCCAGTAGCCGAGGCCCCCACCCCCAGGAGCCGAAGATGTCCTCCAACAGCCTGCGCCTCGTCGCGGTCGCCGTCGCGCTGATCATCGCGGTGCTCACCGGCGCGGCGGCCGGCCTGATCGGCGGCGGACCGGACTGCCCGGGCGGGACGGTCACCGCGCCGCCCGCGACGAACACGGCCAACGGCCCGGCCAAGAGCAGTGGCACGCCCGACCAGCCGGACAACCCGCTCACGCAGGCCCAGACGGTCAAGACGCAGCCGTGCACGGACCGGAAGTCGTTCGGGGTCGAGCCGGCGCTGGTCTCGTTCGTCGGCACCCTGTTCGTCGGGGCGGCCCTGCTGCTGCTGTTGCTGCTGGCCTCCCGCGGCTCCGGCGCCGCCACCGCCCCGGTGTCCGCGCCGCCCGGCCGTGGCGGCGGCCAGGCCGACGCCGACCGCCGGGCGCTGGTCCAGGCGTCGATCTACGTGCGGGACCGGGTCACCAGCAAGGCCCTCGGCGACCGGCTCGGCGCCGCACTGCAGGAGGCCGGCGTCACCACCCTCGAACCGATCGGGGTGCGCTTCGACCCGGCGCACCACGAGGCCGGCGGCACGACCCCGACCAACGATCCGAGCCTCAGCGGGCAGATCTCCGGCGTGGAGGTCCCCGGCTACCTCGACCGCGACGGGCGGGTCCTGCGGGCCCCGATCGTGACGGTGTTCCAGGCCGCCCGCAACGCCGGCGGCGCCACCGGCGCCCACCCGACCGTCCAGACGACCCAGCAGCCGCGCAGAGAGCAGCCACGATGACCTCGACCTCCAACGCACCCGCCGGGCCGCAGGCGCCGAACAAGCCCGCCGACCCCACGGCCGCCCTGGGCAAGCTGCTCAAGGCCGGCGTCGAGGGCAGCCTCGCCTACCTGCGCAAGATCGACCCGGACGCGGCCGCCGACATCGACACCGAGCGGCGCCGCGACGTCCAGCGACCCCGCATCGTCGTGGTCGGCGAGACCAAGCGCGGCAAGAGCTCGCTGACCAACATGCTCATCGGCGTGCCCAACCTGTCCCCGGTCGACGCGGCCGTGGCCACCGCCTCCTACCTGGAGTTCCAGCACAACCCGCAGCACGGCGCCCGCGCCTACATCCCCGGCCGCGAGGACCCCGTCCCGCTCGGCCTGGGCGACCTGCGCGACTGGGGCACCGTGCTGGGCCGGCTGCCCGACGGGATGCGGCCGCCGCGGCGCATCGAGGTGCAGCACTCGGCGCCGCTGCTGCAGTACCTCACGCTCATCGACACGCCCGGCACCGGCGGGCTGGACTCGATGCACGCCGAGGTCGCCATGGACGCGGTGGAGAAGGCGACCGCGCTGCTGTTCGTCGTCGACTCGTCCTCGCCGTTCTCCAAGCCGGAGATGAACTTCCTCATCGAGGCCAGCAAGAAGGTCAACTTCGTGCTGTTCGCGCTGACGAAGGTCGACGCGTACCCCGGCTGGCGCACCATCCTCGCCGACAACAAGGGCCAGCTGCAGACCCACGCGCCCCGGTTCGCCTCGGCGCCGTGGTTCCCGGTCTCGGCCCGGCTGGCGGAGCTGGCGATGCAGATGCCCAAGGAGGCCGCCGGCGAACTGATCCGCGAGTCGCGCATCGCCGAGCTGCAGCACGCGCTCATCAACCTGGCCGGCAAGGGCCACCTGCTGGCGCAGGCCAACGTGCTGCGCTCGGTGCGCTCCGAGTACATCCGCGTCGACCAGGAGTTCGGCGACCGGATGAAGGCCACCGACCCCGACCCGGCCGACGCGGAGCGGGCCAAGGAGGAACGCACCCAGGTCGCCACCCGCAAACGCACCGAGTCGCGGCAGTGGTCCCTGGCGCTGTCCACCGAGACCCAGCGGGCCCGGGTCGAGGCCACCACGCGGCTGCGCAACTACGTGACGCAGCTGCAGGAACAGTTCATGGAGAAGATCGACAAGGGCGGCCGCAGCGACATGCAGGAGCTGCCCGCCGAACTGGACAAGGCGCTGTACGCGCTGAGCGTGCGGCTGTCGCACGACCTGGAGTTCCGGTTCCGCAAGGTCGGCGAGCGGGTCCTGGCCCAGGTGTTCCACCCCAACGAGCTGCAGCACGTGCTGCGCGGGCTCAACGCCCGGCTGCGCCACGCCCTGGGCACCAAGCCGCGCCGCGAGCAGTCCGGCGACGGCGCCATGGTCGTCATGTCCTCGGCCGGTATGGCGATGATGGCCGCCCGCGTGCCCGGCATGCTCGGCGGCGCCAGCGCGCTCGGTGCGATCGGCCTGGCCGGCGCCGGGCTCGTCCTGCCCGTCGTCGGCGTCGGCCTCGGCCTCGCCGCCGGCGCCTACATGATCTTCAAGCGGAAGAGTATGGCGGACAAGGCCCAGGCCCGCGCCTGGCTGCGGGAGGTCCTCGGCGAGGCCCGCGCCGCGCTGTCCGACGAGATCATGCACCGGTTCACCGACCTGCAGTACGCGCTGACGCTCGCCCTCGACGAAGCGATCGAGCGGCGCCTCAAGCAGCTCGACGCGCACATCGCGAACATCGACAAGTCGCTGGCCGAGGACAAGGCCGAGCGCGCCAAGCGCAAGGCCGCGTTGAACACCGAACGAGAGGGCCTGCGCGCCCGCATCAAACAGGTCGACGAGGTGCTCGTGCGCATCCGCGCGCTCACCCCGAACGCGCCTGCCGATGCGGCCGACGCGTTGGCCGAGGCGTAGGGGGTTGACGTTCCATGGACGGGCACTGGGAATGGTCTGACGGCGGCGACGACGCCAACACCGCGGACCTGTCCGGCGACACCGGGCACGACCTGCACGGCGGCTTCGCCGAGGACTATGGCGCCGACTTCGCAGACGGGCACCTGCACGCCGAGTTCGGTGCCGAGGACCACGACCTCGGCGGCGGGCACCTCGACTCCCGGCACGGGGGCGACGACCTCGAGGAGCCGCTCGGCACCGAGCACGCCGCCGCGGAGTACGACCAGGCCCTGCACGACACCACGGACGCCCACGACCCCGGCCACGATCACACGGACACCAGGGATCACACGGACAGCGACCACGCGGATACCACGGACGACCAGCACGAGGCCGCGTTCGGCGCCGACCCCGACGTCCAGGCCGGCGCCGACGACCCGGCCTGGCACGAGGCGCAGTTCCCCGAGCCGCTGCACCTGCAGGACCCGCCGGAGCCCGTCGACGGGTTCCCGTGGAGCGACGCCGACGTCCTCGGCGGCCCCGACCACAGCCTGTCGGCCGCGTTCGACCCGGCCGTCACCGGCCACGGGCCCGCCGAACCGGGCGGCCTGGCCGACTACGCCGGCGTCGACGTCCCGTCCGGCGCCGACGCGTGGAGCCTGCTGCTGGGCTCCGACGACCCGGCCGCCAGCAGCCTCGCCACCTTCTGGGCACCTCAGTAACGAGCCGAAGACCAAAGCGGCGGCGGTACCCCTCGCAGGTACCGCCGCCGCTTTGGTCTTCGTCGTTCAGAGCGCCATCCTCAGCAGGATCACGAACAGCACCACTACCACCACCAGGACCAGGATGATCACGGCCATCCAGTTGCGCTCCGCCGCCTCGCCCGGCTGCGCCGGGGCCTGCCGGGCCGCCTGCGGCGGGAACGGGCCGGGCCTTCCCGGCTGCACGACCGGTGGCGGGGCCATCGGCTGCGGCGCCGGTTGGGGCCGGAACACGGGCTGCTGCACCGGCGGCGGGACGACCGGCGGACGCTGCACGACGGGCTGCGGTACCCCCGCGGGCCGCGGCGGCACCACCGGCGGGCGCTGCACCGCCGGGGAGACCGGCACGCCCGACATCGGCGCCGCCGACACCGGCGCGTGCGTCGCCGCCGGAACCGGCCGCTGCTGTTGCGGCGGCGGGGTCACCTGCCGCGGCATGCCCGACGCGCGGGCCGGGGTGGCCGCCACGCCGATGCACAGCGCCCCCTCGACCACGACCGTCTCCGGCTGCTCCAGGGTCGTGGGCGCCACGCCCAGCTCGGTGTGGATCAGGTGCGCCGCGAGCGGGATCCGCGACGACCCGCCGACCAGGAAGATCCCGACGAGATCCTTGGGCTGCAGCCGCGCCGACTCGATCGCCCGGCGCAGGCACGCCACCGTCCGCTCCAGCTGGGGCCGGACGAGCGTCTCCAGCTCCTCACGGGTCATGTGCGCGTCGATCTCCATCGACGGCAGGTGGATGTCCGTCGACGCCGTGCGCGACAGCATCTCCTTGGCCCCGCGCACGTCCTCGTACAGCATCCGGCGCAGCCGCCGGTCCGAGGCGTCGGTCGGGTTGGACAGCGACGCCCACTTCTGCGGGTGGCTCTGCGAATACGTCTTGCCCAGGTGCTCCACGATCGCGTGGTCGAAGTCCAGGCCGCCGATGTCGGCCAGGCCGTCCTCGGCGAGCACCTCGAACCCGGACTGGGTGCGGCGCACCACGGTCGCGTCGAACGTGCCGCCGCCCAGGTCGTAGATCGCGAGGCTGCGGCCCACCGGCACCGCCGAGCCCAGCACCGCGGTGAAGTACGACGCCGCCCCGACCGGCTCGGCGATCAGCCGCGGCGTGCCCAGCCCCGAGATGCGGGTCGCCTCGATGAGCAGCGACCGGCGCCGCTCGCCCCACCGCGCCGGGTGGGTCAGGCGCACCTCGTCCGGCGCGCCGCCCAGCTGCCGCCGCGCCTCCGTGTTCACCTGCGACAACACGTGCGCGAACAGGCGCGGCACGGGCATCGGATGGTCGCCGATGAACACCTCGCCGTCGTCGATGCGCCGCTTCGGGTTGGGTTCGAAACGGGCCGGGTCCAGCCGTGCGTTGCGCTCGGCGTCCCGGCCGACGAGGACCTTTCCGTCGGTGTTGAAGTACAGGGCAGAGGGCAGCAAGGGGGAACCGTCGAACAGCAGTGGTCGCATCCGCGCGTCCGGCGTGCGGACCATCGCGACCGTGTTCGACGTGCCGAAGTCGATGCCGAGCACGCGCATGTGCGTCACCCTACCTTTGCCGTTCCGCGCTCTGCGTCGGCCGTCAAGCCTGCCGTAACCCGCCGTTGCACGAAGTTGACCGAAGACCGCTGCATACTGGCCGCGTGAGACAGCAGGTGCCCTACCTCGACACGCCAGGACCGCTGGGCTTCGCCCACCGCGGCGGGGCGGCGGCCGGTGACGAGAACACGACAGCGGCGTTCGCCCGTGCGGCCGGGCTCGGGTACAGGTACATCGAGACCGACACGCACGCCACCGCCGACGGGGTCGCGGTCGTGTTCCACGATGACACGCTGGAGCGGCTCCTGGGGCGCCCGGGTCGGATGATCGACTTACGGTGGGCGGATCTGCGGACCGAGCGCGTCGGCGGTGCCGCCGCGGTGCCCCGCCTCGACGAGGTCCTCGCCGCCTACCCGGACATCCGGTTCAACATCGATGCGAAGACCGACCATGCGGTACAACCGACGTTGGAGGTCGTGGAGCGGCTCAAGGCGCACGAGCGGGTCCTGCTCGCCTCGTTCTCCTCCGCCCGGCTGCGCCGCATGCGCCGCCACGCCGGCCCGGCCGTGGCCACCTCGATGGGCATGCGGGAGGTTGCCGCGCTGTGGGCGGCGTTCCAGGTGGGCCGCCGCTACACCCCCGCCGAGACCGTCGTGGCGGTCCAGATCCCGCCGCGGTACGGCCGGATCCCCCTGGCCACCGAGCAGTTCGTCGACTACTGCCACCGGGCCGGGCTGCACGTGCACCTGTGGACGATCGACGACCCGCACGAGATCGCCCACTTCCTCGACATCGGCGTAGATGGCATCATGACCGATCACATCGAGGTGCTGCGCGAGGTGTACCGGACGCGCGGCATCTGGCACTGACGCGCCCGAGGAAGGGTCCCCCGTGTCCACTGTGGATGACAGTGCGCAGGAAACACGCCTGAGCACCCGCCGGGAACGCACCGGCTGGTACTTCTACGACTGGGCCAACTCCGCGTTCTCCACGACCGTCATCACCGTCTTCCTCGGCCCCTATCTGACCTCCATCGCCGAGAAGGCCGCCGGCTGCCACGACGACGGCTGCGCCGACGCCGTCATCCGCCCGCTCGGCATCGCCATCGCCCCGGGCGCCCTGTTCCCCTACACGGTGTCACTGTCGGTGTTCCTCACCGTGTTCGTCCTGCCGGTCGTCGGCGCCATCGCCGACCGCTCGCCGCGCAAGAAGCAGCTGCTGGCCCTGTTCGCCTACATCGGCGCCGGCGCCACCACCGCCATGCTGTTCCTCACCGGCGACCGATACCTGCTCGGCGCCGGGCTGTTCCTGCTGGCCAACGTCGCCTTCGGCGCGTCGGTCGTGGTGTACAACTCGTTCCTGCCGCAGATCGCCGACGAGGAGGACCGCGACCGGGTCTCCAGCTTCGGCTGGGCCTGGGGCTACCTCGGCGGCGGCCTGCTGCTGCTGTTCAACGTCGCCGCCGTGCTGATGAAGGAGCGCCTCGGCCTGTCCACCGGCGAGGTCGCCCGCTACAGTCTCGTCTCCGCCGGTCTGTGGTGGGCCGGGTTCACCACCATCCCGCTGCTGACGCTGCGGAACCGGCCCCCCGCCGCCGAGGCCCTCGGCGCCGCCGGCAACGTCCTCACCGACGGGTTCCGGCAGGTGTGGCGCACCCTGAAAAGCCTCAAGGCGTACCCGCTGACCCTGCTCTTCCTCGTCGCGTACCTGATCTACAACGACGGCATCCAGACCGTCATCTCGCTGGCCAGCCAGTACGGCACCCAGGAACTGCAGCTGGCCGACAGCGTGCTGGTGCCCACCATCCTCATGGTGCAGTTCCTCGCCTTCGTCGGCGCGCTGGCCCTGGGCCGCCTCGCCCGCGCCATCGGCGCCTGGAAGACCGTCCTGGTCAGCCTCGTGCTGTGGACGCTGGTCGTCCTCGTGGCGTTCTTCCTGCCCGCCAAGCAGGCCGTGCTGTTCGTGGTGCTCGGCGGCGCCATCGGCCTCGTGCTCGGCGGCAGCCAGGCCCTGTCCCGGTCGCTGTTCTCCCAGCTGATCCCGAAGGGCAAGGAAGGCGAGTACTTCGGCATCTACGAGATATCCGACAAGGGCACCAGCTGGCTCGGGCCGCTGCTGTTCGGCCTCGCCTACGACCTGACCCGTAGCTACCGCGTCGCGATCGTCTCCCTGCTGGTGTTCTTCGTGGTCGGGTTCGTGGTCCTCGCCGCCGTGCCGATGCGCCGCGCCATCGAACAGGCAGGTAACACCCCTCCGGCCCGCTTGTGACCGGAGGGTGTCGCCTACATGACACCCTGCGTTACTGTTCGCTTCGTGCGATACCGGCTGCTCGGTCCGCTGGAGGTCGACGTCGCCGGCCGGCGGCTGGAGATTTTCGCGGCCCGCGACCGGATCCTGCTGGCCATGCTGCTGCTGCACCCCAACCGGGTCGTCACGCTGCCCCGGCTCGTCGACGCCGTCTGGGGCGACGCCGCCCCGGTCACTGCCCGTGCCCAGCTGCACACCTGTGTGTCGCGGCTGCGCCGGCAGCTGCCCGGCACCATCCACACCGACACCGCCGGCTACCGCGCCGTCGTCGCCGACGACGACCTCGACACCCTCGTCTTCGCCCAGCTCGTCGCCGACGGGCGGGCCGCGCTGAACGCCGGGGAGCTCAACACCGCCCGGAAGCATCTGCGCGACGCCCTCGAGCTGTGGCGCGGCCCGGCGCTGGCCGGCGTCGCCAGCCCCGGCGTCCAGGCCGCCGCCGTCACGCTGGAGGAGCGGTACAACGCCGCCGTCGAGGACTGCATCGACGTTGAGCTGCAGCTGGGCCTGCAGGCCGAGCTGATCAGCCAGCTCACCGGCCTGACCGAGCAGCACCCGCTGCGGGAGCGGCTGCACGGGCAGCTGATGACGGCACTGGCCCGGGTCGGGCGCACCGCCGACGCCATCAGCGTCTACCTACGTCTGGCCGAGGCCCTCGACGAACAGCTCGGCCTCGTCCCCAGCGCGGCGTCACAGGAGCTGTACCGCGGGCTGCTGCAGCCCCAGCCCGCGGTGTCCCCGGCCGAGCGGTCCGCCCACGCCGTGCCGCTGGGCCACCCCGCCCGGGTCGTGCCGGTGCCGACCCCGTGGACGCTGCCCCGCGACATCGCCGACTTCTCCGGCCGCGACGCCCTCGTCGCCCGGCTCGTCGCCGCCGCCCGCGCCGTCCGCGACGACCTGCCGGTCGTGCTCACCATCGACGGCATGGCCGGCGTCGGCAAGACCAGCCTCGCCGTGCACGTCGCGCATCTCGTCGCCGACCGCTACCCCGACGGGCGGCTCTTCGTCGACCTGCGCGCCCACAGCGAACGCCCGCCCCACGCCCCGCACGACGCCGTCGGGCTGCTGCTGCGCCACCTCGGCATCGACCCCGAACGCATCCCCGCCGACCCCGACGAGCGCGTCGCCCGCTGGCGCAGCGAGCTCGCCCACCGCAGGATGCTCGTCGTGCTCGACAACGCCGCCGACCCCGCCCAGGTCACCCCGCTGCTGCCCGGCGCCTCCGCCAGCCTGGTCATCGTCACCAGCCGGCGGCGTCTCGGCGGCCTCGACGGCGCGCACTCCGTCTCCCTCGACGTGCTCGACGACACCGACGCCGCCCGGTTCGTCGCCACCGTCGTCGGCGCCCGAGCCGCCGCCGACCCGCACGCCACCGCCGAGGTCGTCCGGCTGTGCGGCGGGCTGCCGCTCGCGCTGCGGCTGGCCGCCGCCCGGCTGGCGCACCGGCCGTCGTGGAGCGTCGCCGACCTCGCCGAACGGCTGCGCCAGGCCAACCCCGCCCCGATCGACCTCACCGTCGACGGCCGGTCCCCGCACGCCGCGTTCGAGCTGTCCTACCGGCAACTGGACGAGCCGGCCCGGCGCATGTTCCGGCTCGCCGGCCTGCACCCGTCCGGGGAGTTCGCGGTCCGTGTCGCCGCCGCCCTCGCCGACCTGCCCGTCCGCGACACCGACGAGCTGCTCGGCCGGCTCGTCGACACGCACCTGCTCATCGAGCCCGTCGCCGGGCGGTTCCGGCTGCACGACATGCTGCGCGAATACGCCGCCGGGCTCGCCGGTGAGGATCCCGAGCGCGACGCGGCCACCGGCCGGATGCTCGACTTCTACCTGCAGTCCACGGCCGCCGCCACCCGCCGGTGGGAGCAGAACCGCCACCGCGGCGCGATCGACACCGGCGAGGTGCTGCCGTCGGTGCCGCGCTTCACCGACATGGCCGGCACCCGCCGCTGGCTCGACCTGGAGATCGGCAACCTCGTCGGGGTCACCCTGCTCGCCGACCGGCTCGGCCGGCACCGGCACACCTGCCTGCTCACCCGGGCCCTGTGGACCTACCTGTTCCGCAACTCGATGAACGACGTGTCCATCGACCTGCACCGCCGTGCCCTGGCCGCAGCCGAGGCCATCGGCGACGACAACCTCGTCGCGATGACCCACAACTACCTCGCCTCCGCCTACGCCCGCGCCGGACATCAGGACGCCGCCGCCGGGCACCTCAACCGCATCGTCGAGCACCCGGTGTGGGGGCCGCGGGCCCAGAGCAACCTCGCCGCGGTGTACCAGTTCTCCGGCCGGCTCGCCGAGGCCCTGGAGCTGCTGGAGCGCTCGATGGCGGCGATCTACGCCGACGAGGCGGTGATCTTCGGCGTGCAGTGGACCTGCCTGTCGACGGTCCTGTGGCAGCTCGGCCGCACCGAGGAGGCCATCGCCGCGGCCCGGCACACCCACGCCGCCGGCCGGGCCAGCGGTTCCGCGCGGCTGGCCGTCAACGGCGCCCTCGAGCTCGGCATCATCCGGCAGCGGCTCGGCCAGCACCGGCAGGCGGTACTGCTGCTGCGCTGGATCCTCGGCCACTCCGGCCCCGAGGTCGGGCCCTCCGTGGAGTGCGAGGCCCGCAGCATCCTCGGGCTGAGCCTGACCGCGCTCGGCCGCACCGCGGAGGGCCTCGAGCTGCTGCACGCCGCCCAGCGCGACGCCGAGCACCTCGACCCGCACACCGCGTGCCTGACCGGCAACAACCTCGGCGCCGGCCTGTTCACCGCCGGCCGGGTGGAGGAGGCCAAGCTCGTCCACGCCCGGGCACTGGAGCGGGCGATGCGCATCGGCTACCGCTACGAGCAGGCCCGCGCCTACTACGGCCTCGGACTGTGCAGCACCGACCCGCGGCTGTCGCGGCAGCGGCTGCAGGCCGCCCTCGAGCTCTACGACGCGATGGGCGTCACGGGACGCGACGTGGTCGCGGCGCGCCTGCGAGCCATCGACGAGCCGCCCGGCAAGTAGTCTCTCAGGCCGTGACTGCAACCGACGACGCCCCTGACGCCTGCGTGGCCGCCGGCGACAGCCGCCTGCGCCGCGGCGGCCGGCTGAAGTTCTTCTACGGCCCGATGGACTGCGGAAAATCCACCCTCGCGCTGCAGATGGACTACAACCACGCCCGCCAGGGCCGCCACGGCCTGGTCCTGACCACCATCGACCGGGCCGGCCCCGGCCGGCTCAGCACCCGCATCGGCCTGGGCAAGGAAGCCGTCGACGTGGCCGGACTCGACCTGCGCGCCCTGGTGCGCGACCGGTGGGCGCGCGGCATCCGCGTGGACTACCTCATCTGCGACGAGGCGAGCTTCTACACCGTCGAGCAGATCGAGCAACTGGCCGATCTGGTCGACAACTCCGACGTCGACGTCTACGCGTTCGGGCTGGCCACCGACTTCCGCACCGCCCTGTTCCCGGCCGCGCAGCGGCTCTTCGAACTCGCCGACGAGGTCACCCGGGTCCAGGTCGAGGTGCTGTGCTGGTGCGGCCGCTCGGGCCTGCTCAACGCCCGGGTCGTCGACGGCGTCATCGCCCGCGAGGGCGACCAGGTCGTCCTCGGCGACACCACGGCCGACGGCGTGGCCGGCACGCCCCCGGCCGACGTGCACTACCAGGTGCTGTGCCGCCGTCACCACCGCGCCGGCAACCTGGGCCCCGCCGCCCGCGCCGGCGGGCAGCTGCGCCTGGTCTGATCACCCGCACGGCTTCCGTCCGCGGTGGCAGGCCGCAGGCCGGGCAGGGCCGGGTCAGCCGGCCGGTGCCTGCCGCAGCTCGTCGCCGCGGCGGTGCGGAGGTCCGCTCGTAGCGGGTGAAGCAGGGCATCACGCCGGAGCGCAGCGCAGCCCCCGCAGGGCGTCGTCGGTGGATTGCGGTCGTGACCGTTGTGTAAGAAACGGCTGTCATGGCGGCCATTTCCTACACAGGATCAACGAGCGCGGTGGCCGCGAGCGGGATTCCCGGCCGCCGGACGTCACCGTCGCAGGCTCCAGTCCGAGGCGTCGCCGTCGGTGAGGCTCGCGTCGGACAGGGACGCGGCGGCGACGACCGGCCAGTGGCCGGACGGGAACGCGGGGCCGTCGGTCAGGCGGGTCAGCAGGGTCTGCTGGGTGCGGCGGGCCCGTTCCAGCTCCAGGGTCAGCGCCCGGTGGAGGGCGTTGAGCGTGGCGATGCACTCCGACGCCGCGGTCAGGGCCAGCAGGGCGCCCGCCGGGGCCGTCGCCGGGGTGGCGGTCGCGGTCGCGGCCGTGGCCAGCTGGGCGGTCAGGCCGGTCAGGGCCACGCCGACCGCGGTCCAGTACGCCACCAGGGCCGCGGCCGCCTCCCGCAGCGACGCGGCCGTGTCGCCGGCGGCGTCGGCGAGCTGCAGCAGGGCCTCGTGCTGCGGGGGCAGGGTCCGCGTGTACGCCTCGGCGGCCGGGCCCTGCCAGCGGTCGTCGGCGTGCAGGGAGCCGGCGGTGAAGGTGGCGGCGCGGGCGGCGGCCGGGACGGCGACCGCGAGCCGCCAGCGCTCGCCGGCCCGCCACAGGGCGACCGGGTCGCCCGGGCGGTCGAGCATGGTGCGCAGGTGACCGGCCACGTCGGCGGCGGCCCGCTCCAGCTCGGCGAGCGGCCGCTCCAGGACCGCCGCGGCGGGGCCGAGGAGGCGCAGCCAGCGGTGGCAGTCGGCGACGACCCGGGCGGCGTGCCGTGCGACCGCGTCCAGCAGGTCCTCGGCGGCGCGCGGCAGGTGACCGAAATCGTTCAGCACGGCTCACCAGATCCCGCGCAGGAGGTGGACGGCGTCGCGCTCGTCGCGCTCGTAGCCGTCGGCGGCCTCGTGCAGGGCCGCGGCCGTCGCGGCGCCGGTGCGGGCGGCCTCGGCGAGCAGGGTGGCGACGGTGTGCCGCAGCTCGGCGTGGACGCCGGCCAGGCCGGTCAGGTCGCCGAGGGCGGAGAACTGGCCGCCGTCCAGGGGCGGGGCGGCCGTGGCCGCGGTGGACATGGCGGCGGCCGCCGTCAGCCAGGCCGTGGCGTCGTCGCGCAGTGCCGCGATGCCGGCGGCGATGCGTTGCGGTGTGGGTGGTGCCATGTGCCGACGACATCACGGACGGGCGCGGCCCCGGAAGAGGCAATCGGCGGCTGTGGATAACCGCTGTGGATAACTCAGGCGTCGTCGTTGCTCCGCCACGAGCCGACGTACACGGCGATGAGGACCAGCACGACCGTGGCGAGGCCGAGAATGATCCAGACGAATGCGGCACTGCCTGCCATGCGGGAACCGTACCGAAGCCACCCGGCACGGGGCGTCGCACGCACGAGTGACAGCCGGGCTTGATACCGTCCGCTGCGATGACCGCGCAATTCGTCCTGGCCAACACGAGCCTCTCGCCGGTGCCGCTGACCCCCGAGGTACACCTGCACCTGGCCGACGAGGCCATCGAGCTGTGGGAGCGGACCGAATCCGATCAGGGCGGGCAGCTCCCGCCGCCGTTCTGGGCGTTCGCGTGGGCGGGCGGGCAGGCCCTGGCCCGCTACGTGCTGGACCACCCGGCGCTGCTGGCCGGGCGCGACGTGCTCGACCTGGCCGCCGGGTCGGGGCTGGTGGCGATTGCGGCGATGAAGGCCGGCGCCGCCCGGGTCACCGCCGTGGAGATCGACCCCCTAGCCATCGCCGCGATCGACGTCAACACGAAAGCGAACGACGTGGTGGTCACGGCGCTGCTCGGCGACGTGCTGGAGCAGGAGCCGGACGCCGACGTCGTGCTGGCCGGCGACGTCTTCTACAGCCGGGAGATGACCCGGCGGATGCTGGCGTACCTGCGCCGGGCCGCGGGCAAGGGCACGACGGTGCTCGTCGGCGACCCCGGCCGGGCGTACCTGCCGAAGGACCATCTGACGCTACTGGCCGAGTACGACGTGCCGGTGCCGCGGACCCTGGAGGACGCGCCGGTCAAACGCACCACGGTGTGGGCGGTCAACCCGTAGATGTCGACCCCCTCGCGCATCCCGCCGCCGGGCCTGCCCGCGGCCGGCGAACACGACTTCACCGAGGCGTGGCTGGCCAACCGCCGGCTGTCGGTGCACACCCGGGCCGCGTACCGCCGCGACGTGCAGCAGTATCTCGCCTGGTGCGCCGGCCGCGACCTGGACCCGCTGCGGGCGTCGTTCCTGCACGTCAACGCGTACGCCCGCGACCTGGAGTCGACCGTGGACGGCCGGACCGGCAAGGTGCTCGCCCCGGCCAGCGTCGCCCGGAAGCTCTCGGCGCTGTCGAGCTGGTACGCCTTCCTGGCGCGGCTGGAGGCGGTGAGCGCCAACCCGGTCGGCGGCGCCGACCGGCCCCGGGTGGCCCGGGACGTGTCCGCGACGGTCGGGCTCAGCGCCGGCGAGGTCGACGCGATGCTCGCCGCGGCCGGGCGCCTCGACGGGCCGACCGCCGCCCGGGACCGGGCCGTGCTCGCGCTGCTGGCCGACCTGGGGCTGCGCGTCGGCGAGGTGGTCGCCCTCGACCTCGGCGACCTGGGCGCCGAGCGCGGCCACCGCACGGTGCGGTTCACCGGCAAGGGCGGCAAGGCCCGCCGCCGGGCGCTGACCCCGGCCGTGGTGTGGGCCCTGGACGAGTACCTCGAGGTGCGCGGCGACGCGCCCGGCCCGCTGTTCGCCACCGCGACCGGCGGGCGTGTCGACCGGCACGCGGTGTTCCGGCTGGTGCGCCGCCTCGCGCGGGACGCGGGCGTGCCGGCCTGGGAGCGGCTCTCGCCGCACTCGCTGCGCCACGCGTTCGCCACCGCGGCCCGCGACGAGGGCGTGCCGCTGGAGGACGTGCAGGACGCGATGGGCCACGCCGACCCGCGCACCACCCGTCGCTACGACCGGGACCGGCACAACCTGGACCGGGACCCGGCGTACACGCTCGCCGCGGCGCGTTCCCGGCGTACCAAACCCTAGGCCAGCTGCGCGAAGTGCTCGTGCAGGTCCGCCGAGACGTCGGCCTGGCCGAGCCGGCGCAGGATCCACAGCGACGCCAGCAAGGCCGGCCGCTCGTCGCCGCGCTCCGCCGCCCACGCCGCGTGCTCCAGCAGCAGCGCCGCGGCGAGCGCGTGCCCGAGCCGCAGCGCCAGCTCGCGGGCGCCGGCCACCACCCGGGGGTCGCGCGGGTCGGCGGCGGCCGTCGCCACGTCACCGGCGAGCCGGCGGGTCGCGGCGGCGAGGGCGTCGGCGACCCCGGGCAGCCGGTGCGCGGCGGCGTCCGCGGCGGCGGTGAGCCGGTGCAGCAGCGGCGCCGCGCCCGCACCGCCGGACGGGTCGTTCGGCGGGCCACTGGACAGGGCGCGCAGCACGTCGACGGACAGCACGTTGGTGGTGCCCTCCCAGATGGGCAGCACCTGGGCGTCGCGCAGCAGGCGGGGGATGCCGGTGTCCTCGACGTAGCCGGCGCCGCCGAAGCACTCGAGATACTCGCTGGCTGAGGCGACCGCGAGCCGTCCGGTGGTGAGCTTGGCCAGCGGCGCGGCGAGGCGTAGCTCCGCGGCCGCGGCGGCGTCGCCGTGCTCGGCCCGGCCCAGCAGCGCGAAGGCGTGCATGGCGAGGGCGAACGCGCCGGCGGCGTCGACGGCGAGGCCGCCGAGGGTGGCGCGGTGCAGCGGGTTGCCGGCCAGCCGGCCGCCGGCGACGGTGCGCTCGGCGGCATAGCTCAGCGCGTACTCCAGGCCGCGGCGCATCCCGCCGGCGGCCGCGGCGGCGTTGTGCAGCCGGGTGACCACGACCAGGGTCATCATCGTGGCGAGGCCGGGCGTGCCCGGGTCGGCGAGCGGGAACGCGGCGACGTCGTCGAGGCGCACCTCCCCCGTCGGTACCGCGCGGGTGCCGAGCTTGTCCTTGAGGCGCAGCACCTGCAGGCCGGGTGCGGGCGTGCGGCCGTCGGCGGCGTACCGCGGTACCAGGAACGGGACCAGGTTGCGACTGCCGGGACCGGCGCCCTCCGGCCGGGCCAGCGCCACGGCCATCGCCGAGTCGATCGCGGAACAGAACCACTTGTCGCCGGTGAGCAGCCAGCCGCCGCGGCCGTCGGGCCGCGCGGTGGTGGTGGACCGGGCGATGTCGGAACCCCCCTGCGACTCGGTCATCCACTGCCCGGAGGTGACCGCGACGGCCGGGTCGGTGGACACCAGCCGGGCCAGCCACTCACCCTGCACGCCGGCCTGGGTCAGCAGCGCGGCGGCGCCGTCGCTCATCGCGACCGGGCACGAGAACGTCGCCGACTCGGGCCCCCACAGGTGCAGCAGCGCGTGCTGGACGACCCGCGCGCCCGGGCCCCAGGCGGCGCGTGCGCCCTGCGTCAGGTCCGGACCGGGCGGCAGGTAGGGCAGGGCGACGACGGCGTGCCGCGCGGCCGCGGCGCGCTGCGCCTGCCAACCGGCCGAGGTGTCGACCCGCTCGACGCGGTTGCCCCACCCGTCGAAGCGGGTCAGCGACGGCGGGTGCGTCTCGGCGTCGTGGTGCGCTGCCCGCAGCGGCCCCACGACCTCGGCGGACAGGTCGGCCAGGCGCTCCTTGGCGGCGGCGTGCCCGTCCTCGCCGAGCAGCCGGTCGAGCCAGCCCCGCAGCTGCGGATCGGCGGTATACGGGTCGCGCAGCGACGGCCCGGTCTGCACGAATCGCGTCATGCCACACACGTTACCGCCCGGTACGGTGACGATATACGATACTCGACCGCGTGACCCTCCACATCGACAACGCCCAGCGCCGGGCGCGGCTGGCCTGGCGGCACGGCCTGGCCGGCCCGACACCGCCCGGCAAGGGCCCCGAGGACGTCGCGGCCGACCTGGTCGCGCTGCACGCCACCGACCCCGCCACGGTGCACCTCTCGGTCGCCGCCCGCCTGCACGCGCCGCTCGTCGCGACCGTCGAGGATGCCCTGTACGAGCGGCGCAGCCTGCTGCGGATGCTCGGGATGCGCCGCACGATGTTCGTCGTGCCGGTCGGCTTCGCCGCCGTCGTGCAGGCCGGCGCCACCCGCGCGATCGCCGCCGAGCAGCGCCGGCTGCTGCTGCGCCACCTCGCCGAGTCCGGCGTCGGCGACGCGGCATGGCTGGCCGACGTGGAGGAGTCGACGTACGCGGCGCTGCGCCGCCGGGGCACCGCGACCGCGGCCCAGCTGGCCGCCGACGAGCCGCGGCTGCGCACCCCCATGGTGTTCCCGCAGGCCACCCAGTACGTCACCAGCCGGCTGCTGTTCCTGCTCGCCGCCGACGGGCGCATCGTGCGCGGCCGGCCGGTCGGCACGTGGATCAGCAGTCAGTACGCCTGGTCGTGCTTGCCGGACTGGCTGCCCGAGCCGCTGCCGGAGCTCGACCCGGCGCGGGCGCGCACCGAGCTGGCCCGGGCGTGGCTGGCCCGCTACGGCCCCGGCACCGCCGCCGACCTGAAGTGGTGGACCGGCTGGACGATGACGCACACCAAGGCCGCGCTGCGCGCCCTGGAGGCGGTCGAGGTGACCCTGGACGGGGGCGAGACCGGCTTCGTGCTGCCCGGCGACACCGACCCGGTGCCCGACCCCGGGCCGTGGGTGGCCCTGCTGCCGAGTCTCGACCCGACGGTCATGGGGTTTCAGAGCCGGATGTGGTACCTCGGGAGCCATGCGCCCGCCCTGTTCGACCGCACCGGCAACGCCGGCCCGACGGTGTGGGCCGGCGGGCGCGTCGTCGGCGCCTGGGCGCAGCGCCCGACCGGCCAGGTGGCCGTCGAACTGGTGGAGGAGGTGCCCGCGGCGACGCGCCGGGCCGTGGACCGCGCCGCGCAGGAGCTGGAGGGCTGGCTGGGCGATGCCCGGGTCACCCCGCGCTTCCGCGCACCGCTCGAGAAGGAACTTGCCGGGTCACGGTGAGCTCCCGGCCGCACCGGACCGGAGCAGCGGCCCGAAACTGTCACACCCCTTGGGTACGGTCGTCCGCGTGACAGTGGTCTTCTGGGTGGTGGCCGGGCTGACGGCGGCGTTCACGGCTGTGCGGGCCCTCGGCGTCGAGCGGGGGACGCCGATGGTGCAGCTCGTGTCCTACACGCCGTATGCCGCCGTCGGTGGGCTCGCGGCCGGCGGGATCCTGCTCGCCGCCGGCGCCACGACCCCCGGGCTGGTCTGCCTGGCCTGCGGCCTCGTGCTCGCCGCGCTGGTCGCGCCGCGGCTGGTCCCTCGCCGGGCGGCCGGCGAGGGGGTGCGGCTGCGGGTGATGGCGGCCAACCTGCTCTTCGGCCGCGGCGGCACGGCGGCGCTGGTCGAGCAGGTGAAGGTCGACGACGTCGACGTCCTCGCGCTGCAGGAGCTCACCGCCGAGGGCCTGGCGGCGCTGGAGGAGGCCGGGATCGACGCGCTGCTGCCGCACCGGGTGGTCAGCCCGGCCCCGGGCGGCGGGGGCGCCGGGCTGTTCAGCCGGCACCCGATCGACGGGCCGGGGGTGCGCACCCTCGAGCTGGTCCCGATGACCCAGCCGTGGGCCACGGTGCTCGTGCCCGGCGCCGGCCCGGTCGTGGTCGAGTCCGCGCACCCCTACCCGCCGCGCCCGGGCCGGGTCGACGTCTGGGCGGCCAACCTCGCCGCCCAGCCCGTGCCGGACCCGGACGGCCCGCCGCGGGTGCTGCTCGGCGACTTCAACGCCACGCTCGACCACGCGCCGCTGCGCCGATTACTGCGCGCCGGCTACCGCGACGCGGCCGCGGTCCGCGGCCGGGGCCTGCGGCCGACCTGGCCGTATCGCATCGTGACGCTGCCGTTCTGGACGCCGCCGGTGACGCTGGACCACGTGCTGGCCGACCGCCGTATCGGGGTGCGCGAGTTCGACACCCGCCGCACGGCGAACAGCGACCACCGCGCCGTCGTCGCGGAGCTGATCCTCCAGCCGTCTCCCGCATGAATCTCGCCCTGACGAAGCGTCATTCGATATTCGGTAGCGTCATCCGATCAGGTCGCGGACGGTCGCATCCAGCTCGGCGAGCCTGTCGTCGGCCCGGCGATGTTGGTGCTTGATCCACTCCTTGCCCTCCGCCGCGATGCCCTCCAGCACATTCAGCGTGTGCGGCAGCCCGGAAGCGTCGACCGCGACCGCGGAAAGTGTCCACGGATCCTCGCCCGGCTGCAGCGTCTCGGCGCTCGATTCGGTCACGCGGACGCTGATCGGTTCGCCGTTGACCAGAATCAGCTCGAAGGTCTGCTGAGGCTGGGCGAGGCCGTGGATACGGACGGCCGCGACAGCGTCGAAACGATAGTTCAGCCGTTGCGTGAGGCTGGCCTCTCCGCCGACGAAGTCGAGGTCGATGTCGACCTGCCGCACCCCGTCGTCGGTCAGCAGAAACACAGCAGACGGTATCTGGAGTACCGCCAGGGGCCGCCGGTGACCCGCGCCCGTCGGTAGGACCGGCCGGGCGCCTCGATGAAGGCGTGTGCGATCACCTGGCTCGGCCGCAGCCGGTAGTGCCGCGTCGAGGGCCGCGCGCCCGCCGGGGCGGAGCCGGCCGACCTCGAAACCGTGTCCCGGCCGGGTGCGGGTGCATGCGCGGGTCGGTCAGATGCTGGCGTTCCGCGTCGTACTCCAGGTTGAGGGCGGTGAGGATCACGACGGCATCGGTGCTGATGGCCTCGGCCGCTTCCGTCGCCGCAACAACGGGACGCGTGATCGGCGGGTGCAGCCGCACCCGGCCGGGACACGGTGCGGAACAGCCGGGCGGGCGCCCGTTGACCGGCTTCCGCATCGGTCCGGCGGGAACGATGTACACCAGTTGTAGCTCTGCGATGGTGAACGTCGGGCCGCAGAATGCCGCCGCGAGCGCCGTGTACTCCAGCTTGGTCTGCGGTCGGCTCGGGCAGCGGTGGGGCGATCGTCAGGCAAGCGACCGAGACGACTCGCCCCGAGGATCGCGCCCGGGTGTGCCGTACACCCCGAGCTGCTCCAAACGCAGCACCTCCCCCGGAGGGCGGCCTCCTCCGTCAGCTCCCGCGGACAGGTCCTTCGCAGCGTGGGCCAGGAAGCCGCCGGGGAGGGCGAACATGCCCAGCTCAACCGCGAGCAACACGGTCGGCGGCCGCCATGCATCGTCAAGCATGAGTCGATGTTCGGTTTCGACACCTCTGGCCCACGGCGGGTCGTGTGTCGCGGCGGGCCTGGTCGCGGCGCCGGCCGAGGTGGGATTTCCGGCGCAGGGCGACCCCGCGCCGGGAGGGCTCATCCAGGGTGTTGCTACGCTCACGTCGGTTCGGTGAGCGTGCTGGAGTCCGACCCATCACGCTCCCGACTTCTTCTTCCGCCGGCGCCCGCTCGAGGTGGCGGCGCAGCTCATAGATGCGGCGCTGCGCCTCGGGCCGGACACGCACCAGCCCGGCCTCCCGCAGCACCCGCAGGTGCTTCCAGGTGCCGGGCTGGGTGAGGGCGAGGCGCTCGGCGAGCGCCATCACCCCCGAAGGTTACATTCCCACCACGGCGTGCAGGGAGTCCGGCAGCGAACCAGGGTGCAGGATGCCGAGCCGTTGCGTGGCCCGCGTCAGCGCCACGTACAGGTCGTTGGCGCCGCGCGGCGACTCCTCCACGATCCGCTCCGGGTCCACGACGATCACGCCGTCGAACTCCAGGCCCTTCGCCTGCTTGACGGTCAGCACGACGACCCGTGCGGTGAGGTCGGGCTGCTCGCCGAGCGCGGCGTCGGCGGCCGCCTTGCGCACATGCGGTACCAAATCCTCGAAAATCCCCGCGGGGAGGATGACGCCCAGGCGGCCCTCGCCGGCCTCCGCCGCCTCCCGCTCGACCGCCTCGGCCAGGGCGTCGGCGAGGCGGGCCGGGGCGACGCCGCGCACCCACGGCTCGACGCCGGCCTCGCGGACCGACCGGGGCGGCTGGATATCCGGGTCGATCCCGGCGAGCACGCCGGCGGCCACCGACATGATCTCGGCCGGGGTGCGGTAGTTGACGGTGAGCTCGCGCAGCCGCCACCGGTCCCCGACATACGGGGCGAGGGCCTGCGCCCACGACGACGCGCCGGCCAGGTCGCCGGTCTGGGCGACGTCGCCGACGACGGTCATCGAGCGGCTCGGGCAGCGGCGCATCAGCAGCCGCCACGCCATCGCGGACAGCTCCTGCGCCTCGTCGACGATGACGTGCCCGAACGCCCACTTGCGGTCGGCGGCGGCGCGCTCGGCCGGGGTGAGCGCCTCGCCGCCGTCCTGCCGCTCGGCCAGGCGGTCGGCCTCGAGCAGGTCGGTGACGGACAGCAGCTCCGGGTCGTCCTCGTCCTCCACGTCGATGGACCGGGAGCCGAACGCGATCTCCAGCGCACCCTCGGCGTACTCGATCAGGCTGTTGCGACGGCGCTCGGCCAGGATCTCCAGCACGGTCTCGTCCTCGCCGAGCAGCTCGGCGGCCTCGTCCAGCAGCGGCACGTCGGCCGGGGTCCAGCCCCCCTTCGGGGAGCGCCGCAACCGTGGATCGGCGCCGGCGGCGGCCAGCCGCTTGTCGGAGGCGAACAGACCGGCCACCAGCTGCTGCGGGGTGAGGATCGGCCACAGCCAGTCCAGCGCGCCCAGGACCTCGGCCTCGCCGCGCAGCTCGCGGCGGACCTCGGCCAGGTCGGCCTCGTCCAGCAGCTGCGGATCGCCGGGGGCATCGTTGCCGCCGAGCGGGTCGTCGGCGTACGGGTCCAGCCCGATGGTGTCGGCGACGAGCAGCGACAGCGCGTGGATGATCTCGGTGTCGAACGTCGGGCGGGCCAGGTTGTGCAGCTTGCCGGTGCGGCGGGCGCGCTCGCGGGCGTCCTCGATCACCTCCGGGTCGAGGATGATCCCGCCGCCGTCGAGCAGGCCGAGGTGCAGCGTGATCGGCTCGTCTGGCACGCGCTGCCGGTCGCGGACCGCGGCGGCGAGCACGTCGACCATCTCCGCCCGGCCCTTGATCGCGGCGACCTCGGCGGGCTCCTCGCGGCGCGCGACGATGCCCGGGAACAGGCTGCCCATCGTGCCCAGCAGCACGCCGGTCTCCGCCAGCGAGGGCAGGACCTGGGAGATGTACCGCAGGAACGTCGCGTTGGGCCCCACGATGAGCACGACCCGTGAGGACAGCATCTGCCGATGGTTGTACAGCAGGTAGGCGGCCCGGTGCAGCGCCACCGCGGTCTTGCCGGTGCCGGGCCCGCCCTGCACGACCAGCACCCCGCCCAGGTCGGCGCGGATGACGTGGTCCTGCTCGACCTGGATCGTCTCGACGATGTCGCGCATCCGGCCGGTGCGCGACGCGTTGAGCGCCGACATGAGCGCAGCCTCGCCGGTCACCCCGTCGTGGGCGCCGCGGCCGGTGCCGTGCGCCTCGTCGAGGTCGAGTACCTCGTCGTCGAGGCCGGTGACGGTGCGCAGGTCGGTGCGGATGTGCCGGCGGCGGCGCACCCCGTCCGGCGCGGCGGCCGTGGCCAGGTAGAAGGGCCGGCTCGCCGGGGCCCGCCAGTCGATCAGCAGCGGCTCGTAGTCGTTCTCCTCGTCGAAGATCCCGATCCGGCCGATGTAGCGCTTCTCGTCGTCGGTGAAGTCGAGGCGGCCGAAGCACAGCCCGTTTTCCACGGCCCTGTACTGCGCCAGCCGGTCGGTGTACAGCGTGGTCGCCGAGTCCCGGTGCGAACGATCCGACGGCGTGCCCCCGGTCTGCAGCAGCGCCTTCGTCAGCTGTCCCGAGGTGTCCTCACGCAGGGTGTCGAGGTGCTCGTAGAGCGTGTCCAGGTGCCCCTGTTCCTCGACGATGTCGGCTGTGTCGGATGAGTTTGACAATCCGTCTCCAGTCGGCTAACATTTGCATTAGTCAGGCGCCTAAGGGCGTCTTTTTGTTGCCTGAACGCTCTACGATAGCCGGTGGCGGCCCCCTGTGCGAATCGATGCGGCGAAGGCAACCCCGCCCTGACTTGTGCCTCCACACCCCGCCGGCGTCGCACTCGCCGCGCTCCGCCGCACTGCGGTCCGCGATCCGCGGCGTGACGGTGCGGCACCCTGCCTGCGGAGGCCACCGCATGGCTCACGATCGTGGAGAACCCGCCTCCGGCCCTACACTGACCTCAGCTCCCCGCGGCGCATGCGCCGGTTCCGCCGGTCGCAGCGGCCGGGTGACGCCGGCGATCAGTACGGCGACGCCCTGCAGCGCGGCGACGACGAGCAGCGCGCGCAGGACGGTGACGTGCTCGCCGATCATCCCGATCAGCGGCGGCCCGGCGAAAGAGGCCAGCTTGCCGAGGGTGGAGACGACGGTGACGCGGGCGGCGGCGTGTCGGGGGTCGTCCGCGCCGGCGCTCATGCCGACCGGGTACCCGAAGGCGGTACCGACGCCCCACAGCAGCGCGCCGGTGAGGGCGGCGGTCAGGTTCGGGCCGAAGATGAACAGCAGCAGTCCGGCGATCGTGACGATCCCCAGGGCGCGCAGGACGGCGACCCGGCCGTAGCGGTCGAGCAGGCCGGCGCCGAACCAGCGCACCGCGGTCGTCGCGGCCAGGTGGACGGCGTATCCGAGGCTGCCGATCGCGGCGGCGGCGCCGTGACCGTCGATGAGCGCGACGCCGATCCAGTCGCCGGCGGCGCCCTCGCCGAACGCGAAGGCGAGCACGAACAGCCCGATGAGGACGGTCCGGGGTTCCCGCCACGCCCGCAGCGCGCTCCGGCGTCCCGTGGCGGCCGGGCCGGCGTGCTCCCTGCCCGGCTCGTGCGACTCGGGCAGATAGTCGCGGGCGGCCACCGGCACGGCGACCAGTACGAGCAGGGCGACACCCGTCAGGTGGGCGGCGACCGGGACGTGTAGCGCGATCAGTGCCGCGGCCAGCGCCGCGCTGACGACGGTGCCGGCCGCGAACGCGGCGTGGAACCGCGGCATGATCGAGCGGCCGAGCCGGCGTTCGACCTCGGCGCCCTGGACGTTCATCGCGACGTCCCACACCGACACGGTGAAGCCGATCGCCAGCAGTCCGGCGACGAGGACCCCCAGCCCGGCCACATCACCGAGCCCGGTCACGACGAGACCGGCGCCGGCCAGGGCTCCGGCGGCGCTCACCGTCCTGCGCTGACCGAAGCGGGCGAGGATCGGACCGGACAGCGGTCGGGACACCAGCGAGCCGCCCGCGGCGCCGAGCAGCACCCAGCCGAGCTGCGTGGGCTGCAACTGGAGGTGGTCACGCAGTTGTGGGATCCGCGCGACCCAGCCGGCGAGCAGGAACCCGCAGGCGGCGAACACGACGTAGGTGGACCGGGTGGCGGCGCGGAGCGGGTCGGCCATGCCCGCACGGTAGGGGCGAGAGCGGTTTCAGAGAAAGGATGGGACAGCGGGTTGGCCGGTGCTCTCCCGCAGCACCAGCTCGACCGGAAACTGCTGCCGGTAGCCCGCCGGAACCTCGCCGTCCAGCAGCAGCCGCGTCGCGGCGGCCGCCATCTCCTCCACGGGTACGCGTACCGTGCTCAACGGCGGATTCGAGCACACCGCGGCCAGGCTGTCGTCGAACCCCATGACGCTGACGTCCTGCGGTACGCGCCGGCCGCCGGCGGTGATCGCCTGGACCGCGCCGGCGGCCATCAGGTCGCACGCCACGAACATCGCATCGACGTCGGGGTGCCGCTCGAGCAGCCGGCCCGCCGCGACGTACCCGTTCTCACGCACGAAGTCCCCGCCGTCGACGCCGAGGTCCGCCAGGCCCAGCTGCCGCACGGCACGCGCGTAGCCGGTGCGGCGGTCGAGTGCGCAGGTGCTGGCGTCGGGCCCGTGGATCGCGGCGATCCGGCGGCGACCAAGCCGGTACAACTGCTCGACGGCCGCGTACGCGCCACCGACGTTGTCCACCTCCACCGCCGGCACCGACGCCGCCGTGGCCACCATCGAAATCGCCCGCCGGCACCGCCGATGGAACCGAGCGGCGAGCACCGGAGTGATGTTGGTCAGCACCGCGCCCACCGTGACGTTCGCCGCGATCGCGTCGATCGCCTCGGCCGCGCCCGCCTCGCCCACCGCGTGCACCCGCAGCTGCACGCCCGCGCCCTCCAGCACCGACATGATGCCCGCCAGGACGCGGCTGTAGTACGGGTGCGTACCCAGCCACCCCGTCGCCGGGCTGTACGTGACGGCGACGACGTCCACGGCCCGCTGACGGCCGGACGCCAGGGCCCGCGCGGTCTGATTGGGCATGTAGCCCAGCTCGGCCACCGCCTCATGCACTCGCGCACGCAACTGCCCGGACGCGCCGGGCACGTTGTTGATCACCCGGGACACCGTCGCGCGGGACACCCCAGCCGCTCGCGCGACGTCCTCGATGGTTGGCTTGGATCTGCTCATTCCGGCACTCGTTCTTCCCGCCACCCCGCGCAGCAGCTGCCACGACACCTGCACGGTACGGCCGAGAGCGCTCTCAGCAGAACCCCGGGTTGCTGTCACCGTTCGTCTCTCGGCCGTGCCTGAGCGGGCCGGCGGACATCGACCGGAAAGGGGCGCCGGCCGCGGGTATCTATGCTGGGTGAATGGCCGCAACGCTCACGCCGGACCTGTCGTTCCTGCTGGACCACACCAGTCACGTGCTGCGCACCCGGATGACCGCGGCGCTGGCCGAGATCGGGCTGACGCCGCGGATGCACTGCGTGCTCGCGCACGCACTCGGCGAGGAGCGCACCCAGATCCAGCTGGCCGAGATCGGCGGCATGGACAAGACCACGATGGTGGTGACCGTCGACGCGCTGGAGAAGGCGGGCTTAGCACAGCGACGCCCGTCGAGCACCGATCGCCGGGCGCGGATCATCGCCGTCACCCCGAAGGGTGCCGAGACGGCCGCGCGCAGTCAGGAGATCGCCAATTCGGTACACGCCGCGGTCCTCGACGCGCTGCCGGAGGACGAGCGGGGAGTATTCGTGCGCGCGCTGACCAGGCTGGCGCAGGGGCACCTGGCCAACCCGGTCGAGGCGCAGGGCGTACGCCGCGCCAGGCAGTAACGCTCTACGGTAACCGGTGGCGGGCCCGCCGAAGCCGGGACGGCGGCGGGGACGGCGATCGCTCAGTATTTGGCGATGTAGAGGCGCTGCCCGGCCGGTCGGAAGCCGACCCGCTCGTAGACCCGCCACGAGTCGTCGCCGCCGGCCTCCAGCCAGGCCACCTCGATGCCGCCGTCGAACAGCCGCCCGGCTATCTCGGCGGTGATCGCCCCGGCCAGGCCCCGGCCACGGTGGGCCGCGCCGACCGCGATGCCGCCGACCTCGCAGATGCCGTCGCTGGGCACGACCGTGCCGCCACCACCGGCGTACCGGCCGCCGGTGGTGCGGGCGCCCACGAACACCCCGCCGCGCCGGCTGACGCGGCGCTGCCGGTCGATGTCCGCGGGGCCGGCGTCGCCGGGCGAACCGAACGCCTCGTTCTGGACGCCGATCACGCCGGCGATCTCACCATCGGTCTCCGGGACGAACAGCTCGAAGCCCACCGGAACGGACTGCGCGACGAGCGTCGCCGGCGTGCAGGTGAGGTACTCGTTGCGGGCCTCCACGGCGAACCCGGCGTCGAGCAGCAGCTGCTCGAGCCCCGGGGCGCAACTGGTGACGTACTCCAGCCGCGGCAGCCGACCCGCGAAGGCCGCGACCAGGTCGGCGACGTCGGCCGCGGTGATCTCGGCGCCGGGAACCGGCGTCGCGTAGTTGATGTGCGGACTGTCGGTCCCGTGGTCCAACCCGAGCACGAACGGGCCGGACTTGACGGCGTTCGGGCGGGTGCACAGGTTGGCGACAACGGCGCGCTGAATGCGCAGATCCATGGTGAACTGACCCTTTCGAGGGCTCGGAAGAGAAGGCGAAGCGAGGACAGACGTCAGCGGCAGAGGCCGCTGGAGACCGCGGGGGTCACAGGCTTCACACTCTCGAGCACTCGGGGATCGCGCGCCTGATGCACGGATCGCCGCGCGAAATTATCAGTCGGGCGGCGTCGACGCAACCGGTTACCGGTAGTCGGCGAAGACTCGGCGTGCTGCACCATCAACGGTGACGGGGCCGCTTCGCATGAATGTCGTCGACGGCCGGTCCGGGCCCGAGATGCACCTGGGAGGAACCGCCGTAGAAACTCGCGATGCCCAGTCCCCAAAGCCAATGGTGCAGGTTGGTGTTGTCGCTCGTACCGAGGAACGGCTTCGGATCGGTGCGGGCGAGGTCGGCGTCCAGGTGCGGGATGACCGTGATCTGGTCCTCGCCTCCCACGACGGACAGCATTCCACGGACTCGGGGGTCGGCGAAGGCGGCGTTGATGTCCGCCACCCGCGCTGCCGGCGTCGCACCAACGTCACGGGTGGTCGGGTATTCGACCGGAACGAGGCCGGTCACCTCGGCAAGCCGCCGCATGGCCTGCTCATGAACCTCGGGGTAGGTACCCGCCGCGGCGAAGGACGGCGAGATGACGGCGACCTGATCCCCCGGACGGGCCTTGCGAGGGCGAACAAGATCGTGCCTCATGCCTCGGATTCAACCGTTCCGCCCGGTCCGCACGCATCGTATTTCCCGCCGCAGCCCGCACTCGTGGCCTGAGCGGGCCGGCGGACTCCGGTCACTCCCCCTGCGTGCCGCCCGCCAGCTCGGCGACGATGTCGATGTGGCCGGCGTGCCTGGCGTACTCCTGCAGCAAATGGAACAGGATCCGCTCCAGCGGCGGCGGGTCGGCGCCGTCCCACCGCGGCCCGGGCGCACCGAGCGTGTCGAGATCGCCACCCGTGATGATGGGGCGGGTGGTCTCGCCCTGCCGGCGCAGCTGCTCGCTGAGCGTGTCGAGGGTCTCGCCCGGTGCGACGTACCAGCGCTCGTCGCGTCGATCGCCCCACGGCTCGGGCACGGCGCGGCCCGCGAAGCCCCACTCCAGCCAGCGCAGCTCGACGTACCGAAGGTGTTTGAGCAGCTCGAGCGGGGTCCATCCGGACGGCAGCGAGCTGCGGCCGAGCGCGTCCGCCGGCAGTGATGCGACCTTGTGCAGCAGGGTCTCGCGGAAGTAGTCGAGGTAGCGCAGGAAGACCTCGGCCCGCCCGGCGGCGGCGGGCACGGTCGGCTCGGGAAACGTCACAACATCTCGTCTCTGCAAATATAGTTCCGTAGTAGACGATCTGCTACGGTCGGTCTCATGAGACAGAACCGATGGTTCGCCCTCGTCGTCCTCGCCACCGGCATGCTCATGGTCGTCCTCGACGGGAGCATTGTCACCGTCGCGATGCCCTCCATGCAGCGTGAACTCGGCTTCACGCCGGAGGGACTGACGTGGGTGATCAATGCGTACCTGATCGCGTTCGGCAGCCTGCTGCTGCTCGCCGGCCGGCTCGGTGACCTGCTGGGCCGCAAGCGTGTCCTGATCGCCGGCACCGGCGTCTTCGTCGTCGCATCCGTGCTCGCCGGCCTGGCCACCGGCCCCGCGACGCTCATCGCGGCCCGCTTCCTGCAGGGTGCGGGCAGCGCGATGTTCAGCGCCGTCAGCCTCGGCATCCTCGTCACGCTCTTTCCCGACCAGCGCGAACGGGCCCGCGCGATCGGCGTGTTCTCGTTCACGGGCGCGGCCGGCGCCTCCCTCGGCCAGGTCCTCGGCGGCGTGCTCACCGACATGCTGAGCTGGCACTGGATCTTCCTGGTCAATGTGCCGATCGGCCTCGCCACGCTGGCGCTCGCGGTGCCATACCTGCCCGCCGATCGCGGCCTGGGCCTGCGCGCCGGCGCGGACGCGCTCGGTGCGCTCCTGGTCACCGCGGGTCTCATGATCGGCATCCACGCGGTCGTGCAGACCAGCGGTAGCCGGCTGCTCACCGGTGGTGTCGCCGCCGCGCTGCTGGCCGGGTTCGTGCTGCGGCAGGCCACGGCGAAGACGCCCCTCATGCCGCTGCGGGTGCTGCGCTCCCGCCAGGTCTCCGGCGCCAACGCCCTGCAGATCCTCATGGTCGGCGCGCTGTTCTCGTTCCAGATCCTCATAGCCCTGTACCTGCAGCGAGTCCAGCACTACACCGCCTTGCGGACCGGCCTGGCCATGCTGCCCGCCGCGCTCGCCATCGCCACGGTGTCGCTCGGCGTGTCAGCTCGCCTCATCCATCGCTTCGGCGAACGCGCCGTGCTCATCGCCGGCCTCGTCATGCTGACCGGCGCGCTCGGCTGGGTCACCCGGCTACCGCTCGACGCCCGGTACACCACCGATATACTCCCGGTGATGTTCCTCCTCGCCGGCGGCGGCCTGGTCCTGCCCGCGATCACCGGCCTGGGCATGTCCGGCGCCCGCGCCGACGACGCCGGCCTCGCATCGGGCCTGTTCAACACCACCCAGCAACTCGGCATGGCGATCGGCGTCGCCGTGCTGTCCACCGTCGCCGCAGCGCGCACCGGCGACCGCCTGAACGCCGGCGCAGCCGAGGCGGTCGCACTCACCGACGGTTACCGCCTCGCCTTCACGATCGGCGCGGTCCTGCTGGCACTGTCCATCGCCGGCGCGGTGTTCGTGCTGCGTCCCGCCCCGGCCGGCGTACGGCAGGAGCCGGCACCCGCACCGCCCGGGCCCACGCGTTCGACGACCCGTGGTACGGACCCGGCTACGCCGGGTGGCCTGCTCGGCCGGTCTTCTGGCCTCGCCGCCGCGGCCGCCGCGAACGATCCGCGCCACGCATCCAGTGGCACCGACGTCATTGACGCCGGTGAAGGGGGTATCACCACGCTCGATGACGGGCTGGTCGCCTGCCCGTCCGGCGGGGGCGCGGCACCCGGCGTCGGCACCGGGGCAACCTCCGGCTGAATTCCCAGACGCGTCTGCGAGACTGTCGCGCATGCTGCAGCGGGTCGGGGGCGCGTTCGGAGCGTCAGTGGTGTCGGCGTTGATGGTGTTGCCGGCGGGGGTCGTGGCGTTCGGGTCACCGGCGGCGGCGAAGGCGCCCAGTCCGTCGCCGAGTGCTTCGGCGGCCACGAACCCGAACATCGGACCCGCCGTCAACGGCACCGTGATGTGCACGATCAGCGACCCGCAGGTGACCGAGGTGTCCGGCCTGGTCGCGACGGCGAACGGTTACGCCGTGATCAACGACAGTAACATCGATCGATCCCGGCAGAAGATCTTCTTCCTCGACGAGCAGTGCCGGCTGATCCGCAGCGTGGGGTACCCCAGTAGCGCCTTCGACCCGGAGGACCTGGCCGTCGCCGAGGACGGGACGCTGTGGGTCGCCGACGTCGGGGACAACACCACCCTGACCGGCGGCTCCGGCACCCGGCGCTCGTCGATCGCGCTGTGGAGCCTGGCACCAGGCGCGAGCACCCCGGTCATCCACCGCCTGGCGTACCCGGACGATCGTGCCCGCGACGCCGAGGCCCTGATCATCGACGGCGAGGGCCGCCCGGTCATCATCACCAAGGACCCGATCGGCGAGGTGTACACGCTGACGCAGCCGCTGCCGGCCAATAACGTCAATCCGGTGCCGCTGACCCGCGCCGGATCGTTCAAGCCTCAGTCGACGGGTACCCCCAATCCGTACGGCATCGTCGGCACCGCGGTCGTGACCGGCGCCGCGATGAGCCCCGACGGCAAGCGCGCGGTCGTGCGCACGATGTCCGACGCGTACGAGTTCGACGTGACCGACGGTGATGTCGTCGCTGCGATCACGACCGGTACCCCGCGGATCACGCCCCTGCCGAACGAGCCTCAGGGAGAGGCGATCGCCTTCACCCGCGACGGCGCGTACTACCTGACCGCGTCGGACCAGCCGAAGACGAGCTCGATCCTTCGGTACACCCCGCATCAGCCCCCGGCCCCGCCCTCGGCGGCCCCGGCCGTTCAGACCCAGGCCCCGACGGCGGCGCACCGCTCGTTCCGCGACAGCCTGTCCCTGCGCGACATCACGAGAATCGTGATCGGCATCGGCCTGCTCGGCGTGCTGATGATCGTCATCGGCGTGGCCGCGGTGATCCGATCCCGCCGCCGCCGTCGCGCCCTGCTGGCCGCCGGCGAGCCGGAGCCCATCGACGACGACTCGCCTCCGACTCCGAGTCCGACCCCGGCTCCGCTGCCGGCCATGGCCGCGGCTGTGGCGCCGGCGGCACCAGCACCGGAGGAGTCCTCGACGGACGGGGCCGCAACGCATACCCCGTCAGGCCGGACCTCCTCCAAGAAGGCCCGGGCCACGCCTCCCGTGAAGAAGAAGGCGAAGAAGGCCAAGCCCTCACGTCCCCGTTCGTCCTCGTCGGACGACGATACGGCGCCGACCGAGCCCTGATTCGCGGACAGCGCGGGCGTCAGAGCTTCGATCGGCTACCTCCCGGCTGTAGCGCGGAGAAGGCATTGTGGTCCCTGTGAGTGACGTTGCCCTCTACTTCCCCTATGTCAATCTGCCCGGTGACAGTTGGGTGAAGGCCGCAGCCCTGCTCTGGCCCCGGCTCGGCCGGATCCGACCGCTTCACTACTACGGCCTGCGCGACTCCGATACGGTCAAGCGGCTCCGGGACGAGCTCGACTTCGTCATCGAGGTGCGACCCGGCCGGGGCAGCCGCCGGTCCTGGGTGGACGACGACGTCCTCGCGAGGGTGGGTCGCCCGTCCCCGTGGCCGGGCACCGAGGACCAGATCGATGCGTTGTTCTACGACTTCCTCGACCGGTACAAGGACGAGCTGACACCTCGGTACGGGGCCGAGGCGCTCGGTGTCGAATCCCTCTATACCTGGGACGTGTACGACGAGCTCCTGCCGCTCGATTCCCGTCTGGAAAAGGTCCATCCGGGCAAGATGTCCTACAGGTTGGCGCAACGGCTGGCGAAGGACGGGTTGCTGGTGTCCCGGAGCTACCAGTGGCGCCGCGCGTCCGACGGGCAGTTGCTCCATGTCCGCGACCTGGCGATGCACGCCCGCTTGGCCGGGGTCTATCTGGCGATCTTGGCGGACGTTGTCGCCCGCGAGAACGGGATGACGCTGGTCACCGATCAGCCACTGGTATCCGCCGTCACCTCGGGCTGGACGATCGAGGCGATGGCACAGATCCTGCTCGCCGACGACACCGAGGTGGCGCCGGAGGGTCGGACGGACTACAGCCAGGTGTTCGCGGTGCTGGCTCTGCAGACAGTTCTTCCGCGAGACCTGGCCGAGGTGCCGGTCGAGCGGATCATCGAGGCGCGACGGAGGCTGCTGCCACAGCTCATGCGCTATCGCGAGTTCCTCAACTCGCTCACACCGGACCTCGTGGCGATCAGCGGGGTCCGGGACCCGGACGTGCGAGCGGCCAAGCTGCGCAATCATGTGGACAGTAAGGTCGCGCACCCGCTCGAAGAGATGGAACGTACGCTCGGCCGGCTCGGCCTGCAACCGGTCCGAGCCGTGCTCAGTCTTCAGACGCTCGCGCCGCCGGCGGCGCTGGGTGTGCTGGCCAACGCTGTCCACCTGCCGCCGGTCGTCACCAGCGCGGGCGTGGCCGCGGGGTGCC
>NZ_JBEPDB010000072.1:0-48498 GCF_040300025.1 Dactylosporangium sp. NPDC000555
AAAGGCCACAGAACGGCGATGACGCAGGGTTCCCGCGACATTGCCGCGGGTGACAATCGCGCCTACCGGCAGGATCTAGGACAAAACGCCCAGCGCAGCGCGTCCTCGGATGGCGCCGTGCCGTGCTCGGCCCAGGCGACCGCCAGCGCCCCGGTGAAGGCGTCACCGGCGGCGGTGGTGTCCACCGCGTCGATCGCCGGCGCCGGCACCCGCAGCCGCAGTCCGCTCCGGTCGCCGTAGGCGGCGCCCCGGGCCCCCAGCGTCAGCACGACCGTCGGCACGAGCGTGAGCAACGCGTCCACGAGCGCGGCGGTGCCGGCGCCGGCCGGCAGACCGGCCACCACGGCCGCCTCGTGCTCGTTGACCACCAGCATGTCGACCAGGTCGAGCAGGTGCCCGGGCAGTGGCGCGGCCGGGGCGGCGTTGAGCACCACGGTCGCGCCGGCGTCCCTGGCGCAGCCGGCGGCCTCGGCGACCACCGGGAGCGGTACCTCCAGCTGGAGCAGCAGCACGTCCGCCGCGCCGATCGCCGCGCGGTCGGCGGCCTCGAGACCGGTCAGGGTGGCGTTGGCGCCGGGTGAGACGACGATACAGTTCTCCCCTGCCGCGTCGACTGTGATCAACGCGACTCCGGAGGGGCAGTTGGCGGTCCGCAGCCCGCGCACGTCGACGCCGGCGGCGACCAGGTTGTCCCGCAGCAGGCGGCCGAAGTCGTCGGAACCGACCGCACCGACGAACGCGCACGCGGCACCGGCCCGGGCGGCGGCGACGGCCTGGTTGGCGCCCTTGCCGCCCGGCACCGTGCGGAAGTCCCCGCCGAGCACCGTCTCACCGGGGCGTGGCAGTCTCGGCGTGACGACCACCAGGTCCAGGTTGACGCTGCCTACCACCACGACACCGACCGTCATGCGCGGGCCTCAGGCGCGGGAGTGCATGTCCGCAGCGGCGTGTCGATGCTGGCGACTCCGGCCCACATTCGGTACATTTGCGCAAATTACCAGCCATTATTGTCCCTTGCCACTGCACGGTCGCGGTCACCCCCTCCGGGCGATACCGTCACGATACTGTCATACCGCTGCGGCATATCGGTCATATCGATTCGGCACCGTAGCCTCTCGGTACACGTCGGCGGGCGCCGTGTCTGGAGCCCACCCGTGTGCCTTCTGCTGTGTGGCCCCCTTTGAGCGAAGGAGCACTGATCCGTGGACGTCGAACGCACCGCGCTGCCCGGAATCGGCCTGCGGCACGAGTTCGTCACCGTGAAGGGTCAGCACGCCGCGGTGGTGTCGCACGTGTCGGGCCGCCGGGACATCGTGATCTACAGCATCGACGACCCGGACACGGTGGTGGCGACGCTGTCGCTGAGCATCGACGAGGCCAACGGCTTGGCGGAGCTGCTGGGCACCGCCCGGATCGTCGAACGGCTGGCCGACCTGCAGCGGCAGGTGACCGGGCTGAAGACGGTACAGGTACCGATCACCGCCGGGTCGCCGTACGACGGGCGGTCGCTGGGCGCCACACAGGCGCGCAGCCGCTCCGGCGCGTCGATCGTGGCGGTGATCCGGGCCGGACAGATCCTGGCCAGCCCGCGTCCGGACTTCATATTCATACCCGGGGATCTGGTCGTGGTGGTCGGCACCGCTGAGGGTACCGCCGCCGTCGTCTCGATCCTCGATAACGGCTGAGCGCATGCACGGTGCCACTGCGTTGATCGAAATCGGGGCGGTCATCCTCAGCCTGGGGCTACTCGGGGCGGTCTCCGCCCGTTTCGGAATCTCACCGATCCCGCTGTACCTGCTGGCCGGGCTCGCGTTCGGCAAGGGCGGCATCCTGCCCCTGGCCACGAGCGAGGAGTTCACCGCGACCGGCGCCGAGATCGGCGTGATCCTGCTGCTGTTCACGCTGGGCCTGGAGTACACCGCCCCCGAACTGGTCGGCACGCTGCGGCACAACGCCATCGCGGGCGTGGTCGACCTGGTGCTCAACGCCGCGCCGGGGGTCGCGACGGCCCTGCTGCTCGGCTGGGGGCCGGTCGCGGCGGTCGCGCTCGGCGGCGTGACCTACGTGACCTCGTCCGGCATCACCGCGAAGGTGCTCGCCGACCTGCAGTGGCTCGGTAACCGCGAGGTCCCGGTCGTGCTGTCGCTGCTGGTGTTCGAGGACCTCACCATGGCGGTCTACCTGCCGATCCTCACCGCCCTGCTGGCCGGGGTGGGCCTGGTCGCCGGCCTCACCACGCTGGCCATCGCGGCCGCGACGATCACCGTGATCCTCGTCATCGCGCTGCGGTTCGGCCGCTACGTCGAGATGTTCGTCGCCTCGCCGAACGAAGAGGTCCTGCTGCTCAAGGCCCTGGGGCTGACGGTGCTGGTCGCCGGCGTCGCCCAGCTGCTGCAGGTCTCCGCCGCGGTCGGCGCGTTCCTGGTCGGCATCGCGCTGTCCGGGCCGCTGGCCCACACGGCCCGGGAACTGCTCAGCCCGCTGCGCGACCTGTTCGCCGCCGTGTTCTTCGTCTTCTTCGGCCTGCAGACCAACCCCGCCGCCCTGCCGCCGATGCTGGGCGTGGCGCTGCTGCTTGCCTTCGTCGGCATCATGACGAAGATCGCGACCGGCTGGTGGGCGGCCCGCCGGGCCGGCGTCAGCTCCCTCGGGCGCGCCCGGGCCGGCATCGCGCTGACCCCGCGCGGCGAGTTCAACATCGTCATCGCCGGGCTGGCGGTGGCCGCCGGGCTCAACGACAAGATCGGCCCGCTCGCCGCCGCCTACGTGCTGGTGCTCGCGGTGATGGGCCCGATCCTGGCCCGATCGCTGGAGCCACTCAACCGGTGGCGCAACCGGCGCCGCGGCACCCCGGCGGCCGACGCCGCGCGGCCTTCCGCCACCGGTCCCGATCCCGATCCCGACGAGCTGCGCATGCCCGTGTAAGGCCTTCGCCAACTCACCACCGGAGGTACGTCGTGGACACCGAGCTCGTGCAGGACGACGCAACCACGCGGCCCGGCGAACAGCCGGCGCCGCTGGACGTGACGATCGTGCTGCCGTGCTTCAACGAGGCCGCGCACGTCCGAGCCGAACTGGACCGGATCTGCGCGGCGATGGACCGGGCCGGCTACCGGTACGAGGTGCTCGCGATCGACGACGCCTCCACCGACGCCACGCTGGACGTGCTGCACCGGGCCCAGCTGTCGCTGCCGCAGGTGCAGGTGGTCGCGCTGGACCGCAACGGCGGCGCCGGCACCGTGCGGCGGCTCGGCTCGCGGATGGCCCGCGGCGAGATCGTGGTGTGGACCGACGCGGACCTGACGTACCCGAACGAGCGCATCCCGGAGCTGGTGCGACGGTTGCGCGACGACCCGGCCATCGACCAGGTGGTCGGAGCCCGCACGTCGGAGCAGGGCAGCCACCGGCTGCTGCGGATCCCGGCGAAATGGACGATCCGCAAGATCGCCGAGTGGCTCGTCGGCCAGCGCATCCCGGACCTCAACTCGGGCCTGCGCGCGTTCCGGCGCGGCGTCGCGGCTCCGTACCTGCGGCTGTTGCCGCCCGGATTCTCCTGCGTCACCACGATCACCCTGGCGTTCCTGTCCAACCAGCACGCCATCGCCTACGTGCCGATCGACTACGCCAAGCGGGCCGGCCGGTCGAAGTTCCGGTTCGTCAGCGACGCCTACCGGTACCTGCTGCAGGTGCTGCGGATGGTGATGTACTTCAACCCGCTCAAGGCGCTGATGCCGCTGGCGCTGGTGCTGCTCGGGGCGGGCGCGGCGAAGAGCGTGGTCGACGTGGCGCTGCACCCGTTGCGGCTGGCCACCAACACGGTGATGCTGTTCCTGACCGGGCTGATCATCGCCTCGATGGCGCTGCTCGCCGATCTCATCGTGCGGTCCCGCCCCGACCTGTGAGGCGGCCGGCGCCCGATCCGGGCCGGTGAGCGCGAAGCCTCACCGAGCCGGATCGGGCGAGGCGTCCGGGGCGAGCCGGGCCAGTGCGATGAGGCCCGGCCCGGTGTTCGGCGCGGCCCGCTGCGCCCACCGGAACGGCGCGGTGCCCCACCGGTGCAGCATGCCGCGCAGCGGCGCGGAGGGCTGCAACAGCCGGCCCGAGGCCGCGCTGCGCTGCGGCGCGGTCGCGGCGGCGACGGAGCGCAGTCGCCGGCGGGCCAGGCGGTTGCGGGCGGCCTCGAGCAGATACCCCAGCGGCATGCCGTAGTGGCGCAGGCGCACGTCGGTCAGGCCCGCGCCGGTCAGCAGCTCGTGCAGCCCCGCCGGGTCGTAGCGGCGGAAGTGCCCGACGAGCTCGTCGGCGGGACCGTAGCGGCGCTGGTAGGCGGGCACCGACAGCAGCAGCCAGCCGCCGGGGCGCAACCGGGCCGCCCAGGCGGCGAGCGCGGCGGCGTCGTCGTCGAGGTGCTCGAGCACCTCGAACGCGCAGACGACGTCGAAGCGGGACGCGGGGAGCTGTTCCAGGCGGATGTTGGCGACCTCGGCGACCCCGCCCGCACCGACGAGGCGCAGGCGCCGCTCGGCGACGGCGAACGACGCCGGGTCGGGTTCGATCCCGACGTAGTCGTAGCGCTGGGCGAGCCGGGCGCCGAAGCCGCCCTGGCCGCAGCCGATCTCCAGCACGTCACGCACGCCGGGCGGAAAGAGCCGCGACACGACGTCGAGGCGCAGCCAGGCGTTGAGCGACAACGGGGCCAGCCGGTCCAGCCGCGCGCCGGTCACCGCCGCGCCGCCCGGTCCAGCTCGATGAGGCTTCGCGCTGATCGATCCGGACCAGGCGCCTCCGGCCGTCCCGCCGGGGCGGCGGCGTCGGCGCCGCGACCGCTCTGCGCGAGCCGCCGCCACAGCGGCAGCGCGGCCCGGGCCGCGGTGAAGTCGCGCTCGGCCAGCCCGCGGGCGGCACCGCGGAGGCGGTCCAGCTCGGCGCGGTCGGTGGCGAGGCGGTCCAGCGCCGCCGCGAGGGCGGCAGGATCGCCGGACGGCACGAACAGCGCGGCGTCGTCGAGCGCCCGCCGCTGCGGTGCGGTGTCGGCGGTGACGATCGCGCAGCCGGCCGCGGCGCCCTGGAAGACCTTGTTGGGCACGACCCGCCGGGCCTTCGCGCCGTCGCCGAAGATGCCCAGGCACACGTCGTGGCCGGCGACGAGTGCCGGCAGCTCGCCGGCGTCGGCCCACGGCACCCACCGCACCGGCGCGCCGCCGGCCGCGCGCCGGGTGGCGTCCTCGTCCTGGCCGTGGCCGATCATCGTGAAGCGCACCGGCCGGTCGGCGAGCAGCCGGGCGGCCGCGCCGATCGCCGGCGCACCCTGCAGGGGCGTGTAGAGGCCGAAGAACACCACCCGCAGCGGGCCCGGTGGCGCGGGCGGTGTGCCCGCTCCGGCGTCGAACCACGCGTCGGGCGCGCCGACCGGGCACACCACCGCCCGCTCCCGCACGTGCCGCGGCAGGGTGTCACGCTGCTCGTCGGTGTCGACGACGACCACGTCGGCGCGGGCGAGCGCGGCGCGGTCGAGGGCGCCCAGCAACCAGTGCCGCAGCCGGCCGCCGAGGCGCCGGTCGGCCGCGATGTCCGCCGCGCCGGCCATGTGGTCCAGCACGACTGGGGTCCGGCCGAACAGCAGACGGGCCAGGTGTACGTCGAACAGGCCCAGGTAACCCACGACGATCGCGTCCAGCGGGGTCCCGCCGCGCCGCGGGCGCACGGCACGGGCCGCCCGGGCGAGGCTCCACCAGCGCCGGGCGATGCGCGCCACCAGCGGCACCGCGCGCCACGGCCGGCGCACGGCCGCCACGCGTGCGGCGGTGCCGACGCCCAGCGGCGCGTTGCACTCCAGCACCGTGGCGCCCCGCCCCCGCAGGCCCTGCGCCAGCACCAGCACCCGAGGGTGCGTTGCGGTGTCGTAGGTACCGAAAAACACGACGCGCATACCGCTCACCGTATCTGTCCCTCCACGCCGGTCGACTTGGCGTACCGATAGGCTCGGCCGATGCCCCGCCCGTCGCCGACACCCGCGCCCGCGGCGGCCGCAGGGCCGGCGGCCGAGGACCACCCGTCGCCGGATGGGGCGCCGATCCGGCTGGCCAAAGCCGTCGCTGGGCTGGCCACAGCCGTCGCGGGCAGCCCGTGGACGAGATGGGCCTTCCTGGCCGCGGCCGTGGTCGGCGGCGGTCTCGCCCTCGCGCCGCACCGTCACGCCGTCGCCGCGGCCGCCCGGGACATCGGCGCCGTAGCGGTCCTCGGCGGCGGATTCGCCGCGGTGGCCGGGCTGCTGGCCACGATGCAGGTGTGGCGGGTCGTCCTGGCCGGACTCGGCAGCGGCCTGCCACCGGTCGCCGCGGCGAAGGTCTTCTTCGTCGGGCAGCTCGGCAAGTACGTGCCCGGATCGGTGTGGCCGATCCTGGCCCAGATGGAGCTCGCCCGCGCTCACCGGGTGCCCCGGCACCGCACCGGCACCGCCGCGCTGCTGACCATGGTCGTCTCGCTGGGCGCCGGGCTGCTGACCGCGGCCGCGACGCTGCCCGCGGCGATGGCCGGTGCCGACCGGCGATACCTGTGGCTGCTCGCCGCGGTGCCGGTCGTCGCCCTCATGCTGCACCCGGCCTGCCTGCGGGCCGCCCTGACCGTCGCGCTGCGGGTGACCCGGCGGCCGCCGCCGGACCGGCCGCTGCCCGGGCGGGCCGTGCTGGCCGCCACGGGATGGGCGGTCGGGTCGTGGCTGCTGTTCGGCCTGCACATCTGGCTGCTGGTCGTACCGCTGACCCGACACCCGGGGCCGGCCGCCGCGGTGTCGGTCGGCGGGTTCGCGCTCGCCTGGTGCCTGGGCTTCCTGCTGGTCGTGGCGCCGGCCGGGGCGGGCGCCCGGGACGTGGTCCTCATCGCGCTGCTGGCCACCCAGCTCGACACCGGCGAGGCGGCCGCGGTGGCCCTGCTGTCCCGGGCGGTCATGACCGTCGCCGACCTCGTGCTGGCCGGCGGCGCCGCCACAGCAGCTCGCCGCCGGCGCGACCAGCCACAGCCCGACGCTGTCGCCTGACCCCGGGCGGTGTCCCAGGGTCACGGCCGCACCAGCCAGCACTCCAGGCGCCGCGTGTCGGTGCCGGTCGGGCGCCGCACCAGCTGGTGCTGGTCCTCCTCCTCGTCCACGTACACCACCTGCTCCAGCGGCAGCCCGTACGGCAGCAGCGACCGCGTCCAGGAGGACAGCAGCACCGGGTCCCGGCCGGTCGTGCGCACCGCCGCCACCGTGGTCCGCATGCGCTCGACGGTCGGCGACTCCAGCACCGCCACCGGCACGCCGCACTGGTTGCGTATGGTCGGCGCCCACTGCGTGTCCATGACGATCACCGAGTCCGTGGGGCGCAGCGCCGCGCAGACCGCGGTCGCCGCCTCGAGCTCGCCGAGCTCGGTGCGCAGCGGCGCGAGCTGCGCGGTGACCAGCGCGCCGGGCAGCAGCGCCGCCACCAGCACCGCGGGCAGCAAGACCCGCTTCGGCCAGGGCACCGCCGGTCGCGCCGCGGCCGAGGAACGGAGCCGCCAGAGCCGCATGCCGCGAGCGATGGCGAGGGTGGCGAACACGACGACCGCCGGGATGACCTCGACCACCAGCCGCCGGTCCGCCCAGGGATGATCCGGGGTGATCGCCGGGCGCAGCAGCGTCGCCATGCCCGACCCGGCGTACACCAGCAGCACCGGCAGCAGGCGCCAGTCCCGGCCGCGCGCGACACCCGCCGCCGCGAGCATCACCCCGGCCCACGCCAGCACGATCGCCGGCCAGCCGAGGTACCACGACACCCAGGACAGGCTCTGCTCGGCGTAGCTGCGGGTCCCGTCGACCGGCAGCCCGTGCCGCTCCTGCTGCGACGCGACGTAGTCGATCGTCGACTGTGCGGTGATCGACTGGTCGACGTACAGCAGCGGCCGCGCGGCCAGGAGCACTCCCCCGACGATCACCGCCGCCACCGCCGCGGTGGCGAGCATGCGGCGCCGGTGCGGGTCCAGCGGGAAGCTCCGGCGCCGCAGCAGCAGCGCCCCGCCCACCGTCCCGGCGGCCATGACGACCAGCAGGACGATCATGAGCCGGACGGAGGACCAGTTCAGCATCACGTACGGCAGCGTCACGTACCGGCATTCCAGGTACCCCAGCCCGCCGCCCACCGCCGTGCCGAGCAGGAACGGCCCGACGCCCGGCCGGCGGCGCAGCCACCACCAGCCCAACGCGGGCAGCACCAGCGCGAAGTCCACCGCCATGTCCAGCCGGACCAGTTCCCCGCTGGAGAGCACCAGCCCGGCGAGGCCGAGCAGCACCCCGGCCGCGCGCCGCCGCGCGGACCCCGGCCCGGCGGCGCGGGCACCGGCGCCGATCGACCAGCCGTCGGCGAGCAGGCTGAGCCCGCCGGCGAGCATCAGGCACGCCAGCGGCTCCGAGTACGTCGTCTGGCTCACCCGCAGCATCGGCCATGCCAGCGCCAGCAACGCCGCCGCCAGCAGCGCCCACCGCGGCCCGCACAGCCGCGCCGCCAGCCCGGCCACCGCCAGCACGGCGAGGCCGCCGACCAGCCCGGGCAGCACGAACATGCCGGTCCAGCCGCCGAACCAGTACCCGGCCGCCAGCAGCGTCGGCCAGCCCGTCATGAACTGCGGCACGATCAGCCCGTTCTGTACGAAGAACCCGGGGTGCGCGTAGGTGACCGAGTCGGCGGCGCCGAACGCCTCCACCGGTACCGGCGTCGTCAGCCCCGGATGCCCGCTCAGCCACAGCCCGACCTGGGCGTACGTGCCGGCGTCCCGGTGCAGTACCGCCGGCTGACTGTGCGTCGCGATGGCCAGCGCCGCGAAGGCGGCCGCCACC
The DNA here is from genome assembly GCF_040300025.1 of Dactylosporangium sp. NPDC000555. NCBI lineage: Bacteria > Bacillati > Actinomycetota > Actinomycetes > Micromonosporales > Micromonosporaceae > Dactylosporangium > Dactylosporangium sp. NPDC000555. The sequence goes on from NZ_JBEPDB010000072.1 coordinate 8,852, forward strand.
AGCAGCGTGCCGATCACCACCCACCACGGGACCGGACGCGCCCGCACGGCGGTCAGGTTCGGCAGCGCCCAGCGCACCAGCAGCAGCATGGCCGGCACCGCCGCGGGCAGCACCGTCCAGCGGTGGAACCCACCGAGCGCCGCCAGCGGTACCGCCACCAGCAGCCAGCCGACCAGCGCCAGCACCGGCAGTACCGAGACCATCTGCAGCAACCGGCCGGCCCGCTCGCTCGGCACGCGCACCGCACGCAGCCACCGTCCCGAGCCCGGGGCCGGCGTGTGCCGGAAGACGCCCACCAGCTTCCGGTGGGACACGGCCGGCCGGCCGCCGGCCTCGTCCACCGCGATCACACCACTCGCGCTCATCGTGCCGCTCCGTGTTCGTCGCCGTTCCTCATCCCCGTGCCCGTCGCGCCGCCGCGGGCCCGCCGCGCCGCACCGCGCTGCGGCGCGGCCCCGCCGGGCGTTGCCGAGACGCCGAGCAGGGCGTCGGCGACGCTCACGTGCACGCTCACCGACCCCGCCGGCAGCGCCAGCAGGGCCGTGGCCACCGCCGCCGACGGCGCGGCGATGCGCACGTACCCGGCGCGCTCGATGGCCACCTGCACGGCCGCGTGCACCATGGTGGCGGCGACGGCGTCCATCACCCGCACGGCGTGGGTCTCCAGCACGATTCTCGGCGGCCGGGCGGCCAGCGACCGCGCCAGGTTCACCTGCACGGTCAGCGCGGTCAGCGCCACGAACTGCCCGACGAGGCGCAGGAGTACGAACCCCTCGTGCTCCTCGCGATGCACCCGCAGGCGGGGCGCCACCGGCCGGACCTGCCTCCCGGCCGCGGGGCCGCCCGGCGGCTCCCGATCGCTCACCCGGACCACCCCGCCCACAACGCGGCCCGGCGGGCCCAATCATGCCGCCGGGGGGATCGGTCGGTGTCACCGGCGGCCGGCCGGCCGGCGCCGGTGGCACCCGGCGCCCGATCCGGGTGCCTCGGCAGCGCGGTCCGGTCGAGGCCGTCGGACAGCATCAACGCGCAGCAGACCCCGAACGCCAGCAGCGTCACGACCAGCATCAGCGGGTCGCGGGCCATGATGCTCGCCGGCACACCGCACCCGCCGGCTACCATCGCCCACGTCACCAGGCGGACCCGCCACCGGCGCACCGGCTCGTGGCGGGACAGGGCGCGCGCGAGCGCCGGATCCTCGTCGGCTAGCTGCCGCTCCAACTGCCCCAGACGCCACTGTTCATCGTCGTTGAGCACGCCGTCATCCGTTCGCCACCGACACCGGGACAATGGGACATTGTTGGCGCGAAGTACGACGAACCTACTGAGACGATATGACAAAGCCGCGACAGCGCGGGATCCACGCGCCGTAGCCGCGCCGGCGCGTACGCGAACCGCCGCCCCGATCGACGTACGGACGGTCAGGGCCGGATCGTCCACCCGCACGAACCCGGAAGTGATCGGCGGACCGGGCAGCATCCGGCGTCGATCGTCCAGTCGGCGCAGCCTGGCCGCCGGGCGACGCGCGTCTGGCACGAAGGCACGGCGCGCCTGTTCGGCGCCGGCCGGGAATCGTGGTGGGCTTCGGACCGGGCCGGCCACGGCGGCAAGTGGCATCCACCGGATCCACTGTCCTCCGCAGCACGGCAGCCGCCCGGCCGGCCCACACACCCCGGCGCCCGGCCACGCGACCCGGTGGCCGCGATGAAATCGGGACCTTAGGCCTGGCGGGACGCGACGATGGGCGGGTAAGAAGGAGTACATGATCCGGGTGTTTCTGCTCGATGACCACGAGGTGGTCCGCTTCGGCCTGCGCGAGATGCTCGAGCGCGAGGGCGACATCGAGGTCGTCGGCGAGTCTGGCTCGGCGGTCGAGGCCACGCACCGCATTCCGGCGCTGCGGCCGCACGTCGCCGTCCTCGACGGCCGGCTGCCCGACGGCAGCGGCATCGACGTGTGCCGCGACGTCCGGTCGGTCGACCCGTCGATCAACGCGCTCATCCTCACGTCCTACGACGACGACGAGGCGCTCTTCGCGGCGATCATGGCGGGCGCGTCGGGGTATGTGCTCAAGCAGATCCACGGCACCGACCTGGTCGACGCCGTGCGCCGGGTCGCGGCCGGGCAGTCGCTGCTCGACCCCGCCGTCACCGCCCGGGTGCTCGAGCGCATCCGGCGCGGCCCGGAGCAGCCGGACGAGTTCAAGGACCTCACCGACCAGGAGCGCAAGATCCTCCTGCTGGTGGCGGAGGGGCTGACCAACCGGGAGATCGCCGAGCGGATGTTCCTGGCCGAGAAGACCGTCAAGAACTATGTCTCCAGCCTCCTGGCCAAGCTGGGCCTGGAGCGGCGCACGCAGGCGGCGGTGCTGGCGTCGCGGCTGTTACAAAAGAAGCCGTGACACTGCCGCTGCCGGAACTGTCCCGGGTCGACCTCGACGCCCTGCTGCAGGAGCTTCTCGCCCGCGTCGGCGAGGTGATGACCAGCCGGGAGCGGCTGCGGGCGCTGCTCGACGCGGTCGTCGGCATCGGCTCCGACCTCGACCTGCGCAGCACCCTGGAGCGCATCGTCGAGGCCGCCTGCCGGCTCGCCGACGCGCGGTACGGCGCGCTGGGCGTCATCGGCACGGACCGGATGCTGGTTGAGTTCATCAACCACGGCATCAGCGACGGGGAGCGCGCCTCGATCGGTGACCTGCCCCGCGGCCACGGCGTGCTCGGCCTGCTCATCGACGAGCCCCGCCCGATCCGGCTGGAGGACATCACCAAACACCCGCGCGCCTACGGGTTCCCGCCCAACCACCCGCCGATGCACAGCTTCCTCGGGGTTCCGGTGCGCATCCGGGAGCAGGTGTTCGGGAATCTGTACCTCGCGGAGAAGCGCGGCGGCGAGCAGTTCACGCAGGACGACGAGGACCTCGTGGCGGCGCTGTCGGTGGCGGCCGGCGCGGCGATCGACAACGCCCGCCTCTACGCGCAGGCCGAGCGGCGGCAGCGCTGGCTGGTCGCCGCGGCCGAGATCACGGCGGTGCTGCTGGGCGAGGTCCGCCGCACCGAGGCCCTCGCCCTCGTCGCGGCACGGGCCCGCGAGGTCGCCGGCGCCGAGCTGGCCATGGTCCTGCTCGCGGGGGACGACGGCGAGCGGCTCACCGTCGAGGTCGCCTCCGGCGGCCCGGACGGCGCCGCCGGCTGGTCGATCCCGGTCGCCGGCAGCGAGTTCGCCGAGGTGCTCCAGCACCGGCACGTCGCCGTCATCACCGACCTCGGCACCGCCGCGAACTGGCCGATCCTGCTGCCCACGGGCACCGCCCTGCTGGTGCCGCTCGCCGTCGGCGGCGTGGCCCTCGGCGCGCTGGTGGTCGCGTTCGGCAAGGACGGCACCCCGATCACGGAGGGCATGGAGCTCGCCATGGTCGAGACCTTCGCCGGGCAGGCCGCCCTGGCCCTGGAGCGGGCCCGGGCCCAGGACGAGCGCGAGATGCTCGCCGTGGTCGGCGACCGCGAGCGCATCGCCCGCGACCTGCACGACGTGGTCATCCAGCGGCTCTTCGCCGCCGGCATGCAGCTGCAGGCCGCCGCGTACCGAGCCGGCCAGGACGACGTGCGCGAGCGCATCGGCCGCGTCACCGAGGACCTCGACACGACGATCCGGGACATCCGCGGCGCGATCTTCGAGCTGCGCGGCGCGGCCCAGCACAGCCTGCGCAAGGAGATCCGCGACCTGATCGAGGAGGCCACGCCGGCGCTCGGCTTCCGCCCCGTCCTGCACATCGACGGGCCGATCGACACAGCCGTGCCCGACCCCGCCCGCACGGCCCTGATGGCGGTGCTGCGGGAGTCGTTGAGCAACGTCGCCAAGCACGCCCACGCCGCCGCGGCCCGCGTGACGATCACGGCCGGCGGCGGAGGGCTCGACCTCGTCGTCGAGGACGACGGCCGCGGCCCGGCCAAGAGCCTCGACGCGGATCCGGCGACCGGCGATGCGACCGGTAATGGCCTGCCGAACATGCGCGCCCGCGCCGTCGATCTCGGCGGCGACTGCACCGTCGGGCCGGCCACCGGCGGCGGCACCCGGGTGGCCTGGCGCGTGCCGATCTGAGGCCCAACGCGGGACCTTCGCCCCTGAACGCGGCCGGGGCGGACGCGGCACGGTAATGGGAGTCAGCCATCCCGTCTACCGAGGAGCACGCCATGGTTGCGATCCACTACACCGGCGCCGGTGCGGCGGTGCGGCTCGGTGAGGTCTCCCGGGCCCTGACGCGGGCGGCCCTGGCCGCCATGGAGGCGCCGTCGTTCCACAACACCCAGCCGTGGCGCTGGCACATCGACGGCGAGCGCGCGGAGCTCACCGCGGACCATCGCCGCCGGCTGCCGGACGACCCGGACGAGCGACAGGTGACCATCAGCTGCGGCGCGGCGCTGCACCACGCGCTCGTCGTGCTCGCCGCCGACGGCATCGGGGTCGAGGTCGACCGCTGCGCGCAGCCGCGCGTCCCGGGTCCGGTGGCGGTCCTGCGGTACACCGGTCCGGCCGCCCGAGAGCCGCGCGCGGAACGGCTGCGCCGCGCCATCGCGGTGCGCCGCACCGACCGGCGCACCATCGCCGACGAGCCGGTCCCCGTCGCCACGGTACGCCTGCTGCGGGCCGTCGCCGAGGACGCCGGCGCCCACCTGCACCTGCTCGCCGGCCCGGAGGCGGCCGAGGCGACGGCCCCGTATGCCCGGCGCGCCGTCATCACCACGGCCGGCGACCGGCCCCACGACTGGCTGGTCGCCGGCGAGGCGCTCTCGGCGGTGATCCTCAACGCCGCCGCCGAGGGGCTGGCGACCTCGGCGGAGGCCTGCCCGCCGACGGCCGTCCCGCCGTGGCTGCGGCGGAGCCTGCCGCCCGGCGCCGGCTGCCCGGCCGCCCTGGTCCGCTTCGGCGTGGCCGGGCGGATCGGCGCCGTGCCGAGGCCGCCGCTGCGCCCGGCCGCCGAGGTGATCGAGGTCGTCGCCCGCGACGCGTTCTGACACCGGATGCCGCACCGGTGTCACGGCCCCCGGAAACGGGACTTTCGGCACTGGCCGCCGGTCCGCCGCGGTCGCACAGTGATGCGGTCCGCACCGCAGGAGGGGGTATCGCCATGTCGGACACGCGTACCGCGGCCGGCACCGTCGAGGTACTGCACCGTGGCGCCGTGCAGGCCGAGGAGCTCGAGTCGGCCCGGGCGATGTTCGCCGCGGTGGCGGCCCGCCACGCCGTGACCGGCGGCGTCCGCGTCCGGCTGACGGCGGCGCCGTGCCCGGGCGGCCCGATGATCGTCCAGGCCAACCTGCGGGTGTTCGGCGCGCCCGCGCGCATCCAGGTGCCCGGGCCCTCCCCCGCGACGGCGCTCGCCGCCGGCGCGGTGCGGCTGGAACGCCAGATCCGCCGGCTGACCACGACCTGGGAGCCGTGGCCGTGGCCCGACCCCGAACGCCGCGCACTCGCCGTGCCCGGCCAGGCGCGGATCACCCGGCGCAAGCCGATCCGGCCGCACCGGCGCAGCAGCTGCCAGGCCGGGGCGTACCTCGCCGCGATGGACTACGACGCGTACCTGTTCACCGACGCCGAGACCGGCGAGGAAGCGCTCGTCCACCGCGCCGGGCCGACCGGGCTGCAGCTGTCCCGGCAGCGCAGCATGCACCCGCCCGCCGTGCGCGGCGCCCCGATGCCGACCGTCAACCCGCGCCGCACGCCCGTGCTGACCCCGAACGAGGCCGTCGCCCACCTGACGGACGGCTGGCTGCCGTTCCTGTTCTTCACCGAGGCGCGGACCGGCCGCGGCAACCTGGTGTACCGCCGCTACGACGGCGGCGCGGGGCTGATCACCCCGGCCGGGTAGGCGCTTCGGCCCGGGCGGCTCAGGCGAACCGCGTGCCGTGCAGCACGGCGGCGCCGCGGAACCGCTCCGCCGCCAGGTCGGCCAGGGCGGCGTCCGCCTCGGCCAGGGGATATCCGGTGACGCTCACCCGCAGCCGGTGCCGGCGTGCGATCTCGAGGAACTGCCGGCCGTCCTCGCGGGTGTTCGCCGTCACGCTGCACAGCCGCCGCTCCTGGAAGAGATGCTCGGCGTAGTGCAGCGGCGGGATGTCGGTCAGGTGGATCCCGGCGATCGCCAGCGTCCCGCCGCGGTCCAGCGTGGCCAGCGCCGGGGGCACCAGGGTGCCGACCGGGGCGAACAGGATCGCGGCGTCGAGCGGCTCGGGCGGCGGGCCGGCGGCCGAGGCCGACGCGGCGCCGAGGGACAGCGCCAGCTCCCGGGCGGCCCCGGAGCGCGTGACCACGTGCACGGTGGCGCCCTCGGCGATCGCGACCTGCGCGGCGAGATGCGCCGAGGCGCCGAAGCCGTAGACGCCCAGCCGCCCGCCCGGCGGCAGCTCGCAGCGGCGCAGCGCCCGGTAGCCGATGATCCCGGCGCACAGCAGCGGCGCGACCTCGTCGTCCGTGTATCCGTCCGGCAGCCGGTACACGTAGGCGGCGGGGGCGACGCAGAACTCGGCGTACCCGCCGTCGGCGTCCCACCCGGTGTACCGCGAGTTGGGGCACAGGTTCTCCGCGCCGCGCCGGCAGTACCGGCAGATGCCGCACGTCCGGCGCAGCCAGGCCACCCCGACCCGGTCACCCGCCGCCGGCTCGGACACGCTCGCGCCCAGCCGCTCCACCGTGCCGACCACCTCGTGGCCGGGAACGGTGCCCGACCGGCGCGGCGGCAGGTCGCCCTCGGCCAGGTGCAGGTCGGTGCGGCAGACCGCGCACGCGCGCACCCGGATCAGCACCTCGTCGTCGGCCGGCTCCGGGATCGGCAGCGTCACCCGGCGCAGCGGACGGGTCGCGATCGGACCGGGCCGGCCGACCTGCCAGGCGGTCATCGTCTCCATCAGATTCCTCCAAGGGGGACCGTCACCGCCGGCCCGCGACCGCCCGTTTCGCGGCGAAGAAGGCGCGCAGGCGATCGATCGGCCAGGTGTTGACGACGTCGGCGGCGGTGAGCCAGCCCCGCTGGGCGGTGCCGATGCCATAGCGCAGGTGATCCAGGTGTACCGGTGCGTGCGCGTCGGTGTCGATGGCGAACTTGGCGCCGAGGCGCCGGGCGCGCAGGATGAGCTCGTCGGGCAGGTCCAGCCGGTCGGGAAAGGCGTTGATCTCCAGCACCGTGCCGGTGCGGGCCGCGGCGGCGAAGACCGCGTCGTAGTCCGCGTCCAGGGGCGGCCGCTTGCCGATCAGGCGGGTCGTCGGGTGGCCGAGGATCGTGACGAACGGGTTCTCGCAGGCGCGCACGAGCCGCCGGGTGAGCTCGCCCGCCGCCTGCGTGAAGTGCGAGTGCACCGAGGCCACGCAGACATCGAACCCGCTCAGGAACGCGTCGTCCCAGTCCAGTTCGCCGTCCGGGCCGATGTTGAGCTCCGTGCCGTGCAGCAGCACCGGCCCGTCCGGCGAGGCCAGCTCGCGCAGCCGTTCGCGCTGGGCGAGCATCTTCTCGTCGGTCATGCGCTGCATGGGCATGTTCTTCGCGTGGTCGGTGACCGCGTAGTACTCGTAGCCTCGCTCCCGGGCCGCGGCGACCATCTCGGCGAGCGGCGCGACACCGTCGGTGAGGTCGGTGTGCGTGTGCAGGTCGCCGCGGATGTCGGCGCCGGTCACCAGGTCCGGCAGCGTTCCCTCCCGGGCCGCCGCGATCTCGCCCCGGTCCTCCCGCAGCGGGGGCGGAATCCACTGCAGGCCGAGCCGCGCGTACACCTCCTCCTCGGACCGGGCGGCGACGAGGCAGCCGTCCACGATGCGGAACAGCCCGTACTCGGAGAGCTTGAACCCGGCGCGGGCGGCGAGCTCGCGCAGGCGCACGTTGTGGGCCTTGGCCCCGGTGAAGTACTGCAGCGCCGCGCCCCACGACACGGCCTCGACCACCCGCAGGTCCACCTGCAGGTCGCCGCGGAGCCGGACCGAGGACTTCGTCGGCCCGCGGGCCAGCACGTCGACGACCTCCGGCAGCCGCGTGAAGGCGTCCATCAGCGCGCCCGGCTCCACCGCCGCGGCGAGGACGTCGACGTCGCCGATGCTCTCGCGGAACCGGCGCAGCGAGCCGGCCCAGGTGCACCGCAGGCATCCCGGCACGCCGCACAGCACGGCGACGATCCGCTCCGCGGCGTCCGTCGCCGCCGAGATGAGGGTGCGGCCGTGGCTGCGCTCGAGCAGGTCGATGCCGTGCAGGATGTTCTCGGCCGCCCTCGCACCGAAACCCCGGCGGCCGCTGAGCCGGCCGGCGAGGATCGCGTCGCGCAGCCCGTCGATGGAGGCGACGCCCAGTTCCTCGTGCAGTTGCACGGCACGTTTCGGTCCGAGCGTCGGGATCCGGGTCAGTTCCAGGACGCCGGACGGCACCTTGGTCCGCAGCGCGTCCACCGCGGCGATGTGGCCGGTGCGCAGATACTCGGCGACCTTGCCGGCGATCGACGCGCCGACGTTGGGAATCCGCCGCAGCCCGTCGGTGTCCAGGCCGGCGACGTCGACCGGGTGACCGGCGACGGCCCGGGCCGCCTTCTCGTACACGCGAGCCTTGAACGCCTCGTCCCCGCCGCTCACGGCGATCAGGTCGGCGTACTCCTGCAGCAGCGCCGCGACGGTGTCGTTCGTCCGCGCCATCAGCCCAGCGTAGGCAGCCCGATTTCGCGGTCGCCAGGCCCGGCCGCTCAGGTGGAGGCGTCCCCCGCGCGCGCCGCCTCGATCCTGCAGTCGGAGCCCGGAAACAGCAGCGCCTCGTGCTGGGTGTCGAGCCAGCGCACGACGTATGGCGGTGTGCCGTCGTCCCTTCTGACCGCGGTGATGACGCCGATACGCCGGTGGTCACCGACCCGCTTGCCCTGTTCGATGATTCGGTCGCCCACGTGCGCTCTCATCGGCCGTCCCTTCGCCGTCGTACCCGGTCGTGGTGCCGGTGGCAACGATTCCCCGGCCGTCGCGTCCTATGCCGCCGCGGCACCGGTCTCTGCGGCCGGCGACGCCGGGAGACGCCGGGACTTTCGGCCCTGCGACCGGCGCGCCGGCGCGAGGGAGCATTGGCAGTGGAGTACCCGTTCGGCACGGGAGGAGACGATTTCGTCATGGCCACCGTGAAACGCTGGACGGTCGACGTGCTCATCGACGAGCACGGCGGGCGTACGCACGCGGAGGCGCGCCTGCACAGCGGCGAGACCGCTCGGCTCACCGGCATCGGGAACGCACGGCTGAATCCGGCCGACACCGACGTCCCGGCGATCGGCGACGAACTCGCCGCGGCGCGGGCGCTGTCGGACCTGGGCCACCAACTGCTGGTGACCACCGCCGCCGACCTTCGGGCCGCCGTCGGGCACCCCGTGCGCCTCGGCGCGTGAAGGTCGGGCGCCGGCACCGGTGACGCCGGTGCCGGCAAGGTGGCGGCGCGGCGGCGCCGCGCGGGACGGAGGTTCCCGATGGCTTACGAATTCGGGCCGGTCGTCGTCGGCGTCGACGGATCGGCACACAGCATCGGCGCGCTGCGCTGGGGCGCCGACGAGGCCTGCCGGTGGACCCGCATGCTCCAGGCCGTGGCCGTGCTGCCGGCGGACGGTGCGGCCGGGCCGGCCCGGCGGGACATCGCGGCGGAGGCGGCGGCCGAGGCCCGGCGCTGGCGGGTCGGGGTGGCGGCCGAGGCCGCCACCCGCTACGGGTCCCCGGTGGCGGTCCTGCGCGAACTCGCGGCCGAGGCGCGGCTGCTCGTGGTCGGTGGCCGCGGCGCCGGCGGGGACGGCGACAGGGCCCTGGGCTCCGTCAGCCAGGCGCTCGGCACCCGGGCGGACGCCCCGGTGCTGATCGTGCACGACGCCCGGAGATGGGCCGGCGCCGACGCGGCGCTGCCCCGCTGCGGGCCGGTCGTCGTCGGGTTCGACGGCTCGGACTCGGCCCGGCGCGCCCTGCGCCTCGCCTTCGAGGAGGCGTCCGTCCGCTGCAGCCGGCTCGTCGTCGTGCAGGCCTGGCCGCACCCACGGCTGTGGCACCCGGGATCGGTGCGCGGCGCCGACCTCAGCGCCGACGACACCCTCGTCCGGGAGGCGCTGCAGGATGCCGCCGCGCCCTGGTGCGCCAGGTACCCGCTGCTCGACGTCGAGGTGCGCAGCGAGCCGGGCGACCCGGTGGACGCGCTCGCCGTGGTGTCGCAGTGGGCGGGTCTGCTGGTCCTCGGCACCCGGTGCCCGGCCGACCGCGTCCAGCCGCCGAACCCTTCGGTGACGGACCGGGTCCTGCGGGTCGCCGCCTGTCCCGTCCTCATCGCCCACGGCCCGAGCCGGGCTCCCGCCGAGCCGGTCGTCGCCCCCGCCATGACCACCACGTGAGGCGGCCGGCGGGGCGGTGACCGCCTCATTAGCGTGGTTAGAAGGCCGTATCCGGTGGGGAGGGATGCCGGGAGGGGTGAAGTCCGATGGCCGCAGCCATTGTCGTCGTCGCGCTCTTGGTGAGCACGTGCGTCACGCTGATCGTCCTGCACACCGTGGCGATCCGCCGGCGAGGACCGGCCCGCGGCGGGTCCTATCCGCGGTTCGCCGTGTGGCTCTTGGCCACTGCCGCGCATCGGCGCTACCTGGCCGAGCGCCGCGCCACGCGGGCGCTGCTGGCGGGCCGGCTCGACCGGGCGGAGTACCGCGCCCGGGTGGCCGCGATGGCGGAGCGGGAAGACGCCGAACGGCCGCTCGACGTGCCGCGGATGCGGCAGTGAACGGTCCGCGCCCCTCGGATGCGGACCGTTGCCGGGAGCCGGGTGTCAGTAGGCCACCAGCCCTGCGTCGCGGAACCGGTCACGGACCCGATCGACCAGGTCACGGTCCGGCGGCGCCGTGTCGCGCAGCGGGAAGGGGATGCCGAGCCGGTCGTACTTGGCCGCGCCGAGCCGGTGGAACGGCAGCACGTCGACGCGCTCAACGTTGCCGAGGCCGGCGGCGAACCCGGCGACCCCGTCGACGTCGCCCGGGTCGTCGGTGACGCCGGGGACGAGGACGTAGCGGACCCACACGGGCGTGCCGCGGGCGGCCAGCCGGCGGGCGAAGTCCAGGGTGGGCCGGACCTCGCCGCCGGTGAGCCGGCGGTAGTGGGCCGGATCCCAGGACTTGATGTCCAGCAGCACGAGGTCGGTCAGGTCCAGCAGGTCCTCGCCGGCCCGGGCGCCCAGCGCGCCCGAGGTGTCCAGCGCGGTGTGCAGGCCGAGCTCCTTCGCGCCGGCGAACAGCGCGCGGGTGAAGGCCGGCTGCAGCAGCGGCTCGCCGCCGCTGACGGTCATGCCCCCGCCGGTGGTGCGGGCGAAGGCCGCGAAGCCCCGAGCCGTGTCCAGGACCGCGCCGGCCGTGGTCGCGGTGCCGTCGCGCATGCGCCAGGTGTCCGGGTTCTGGCAGTACAGGCAGCGCAGCGGGCAGCCGCTCAGGAACGCGACGAAACGGGTGCCCGGGCCGTCCACACCCGTGGAGACGTCCCACGAGTGCAGCCGCCCGGGCACCTCGAGGTTGTTCATCGCACGCCGTGGAAGGTGCGGTTGATGACGTCGCGCTGCTGCTCCGGGGTGAGCTTGACGAAGTTGACCGCGTAGCCGGAGACGCGGATGGTCAGCTGCGGGTAGCGCTCCGGATGCGCCATCGCGTCCACCAGCGTCGCCCGGTCGAGCACATTGACGTTGAGGTGGAAGCCGCCGACCGACATGTAGGCGTCGAGGATCCCGGCCAGGTTGCCGATCCGCTCCTCGTCGACGCGGCCCAGGCCGTCGGGCGTGACGGTGCTGGTGAGCGAGATGCCGTCGCGCGCGGCGGCGTAGGGCAGCTTCGCCACCGACAGCGCCGAGGCGACCATGCCGTGCACGTCGCGGCCGTTCATCGGGTTGGCGCCCGGCGCGAACGGCTCGCCGGCGCGGCGGCCGTCGGGAGTGTTGCCGGTGTGCTTGCCGTACACCACGTTCGAGGTGATGGTGAGCACCGACTGGGTGTGGATCGCCCCGCGGTATGCGGCGTTGCCGCGCACCTTGTCCATGAACGCCTCGACGAGCCACACCGCGATGCTGTCGGCTCGGTCGTCGCCGTTGCCGTACGCGGGGTACTCCCCCTCGACGCGGTAGTCCACGACGAGCCCGGTGTCGTCGCGCACGGGCCGCACGGTGGCGTAGCGGATCGCCGACAGGCTGTCGGCGGCCACCGAGAGCCCGGCGATGCCGCAGGCGAGGAAGCGGCGCACCGGGTAGTCGTGCAGCGCCATCTCGATCCGCTCGTACGCGTACTTGTCGTGCATGTAGTGGATGATGTTCAGCGCGTCGACGTAGGTGCGGGCGAGCCAGTCCAGGGTGCGGTCGAACGCGGCCATCACCTGGTCGTAGTCCAGCACGTCACCGGGTATCGGCTCGGTGCGCGGCGCCACCTGCGCGCCGGTCATCTCGTCGCGGCCGCCGTTGACGGCGTACAGCAGCGCCTTGGCCACGTTGACCCGGGCGCCGAAGAACTGCATGTCCTTGCCGGTCCGCATCGCCGAGACGCAGCAGGCGATCGCGGTGTCGTCGTCGCAGTAGGCGCGCAGCAGGTCGTCGTTCTCGTACTGGATCGCGCTGGTGTCCAGCGAGACCTTGGCGCAGAAGCGCTTGAACGGCTCCGGCAGCGCCGGCGACCACAGCACGGTCAGGTTCGGCTCGGGCGCCGGGCCGAGGTTGTACAGCGTCTGCAGGTACCGGAACGAGGTCCGGGTCACCAGGGTCCGCCCGTCAGCGCCCCCACTGCCCATCCCGCCGATCGACTCGGTGACCCAGGTCGGGTCGCCGGAGAACAGCTCGTCGTACTCGGGCGTGCGCAGGAACCGGATGATGCGCAGCTTGATGACGAAGTCGTCGACGAGCTCCTGTGCCTCGGTCTCGGTCAGCGTGCCGTCGGCGAGGTCGCGCTCGAGGTACACGTCGAGGAACGTCGAGGTGCGCCCGAGCGACATCGCCGCGCCGTTCTGCTCCTTGGTGGCGGCGAGGTAGGCGAAGTACAGCCACTGCACCGCCTCGCGCGCGGTCCGCGCCGGCTCGGAGATGTCGTACCCGTAGGAGGCCGCCATCGCCTTGAGCTCGTCGAGGGCGCGCAGCTGCTCGGCGAGCTCCTCGCGGTCGCGCACCACGTCGGGGGTCGCGGCGTGCTCGTCCAGCGACGCCTTGTCGCGCCGCTTGGCCTCGATGAGGAAGTCCACGCCGTACAGCGGGACCCGCCGGTAGTCGCCGATGATCCGGCCACGGCCGTACGCGTCGGGCAGGCCGGTGATGACGCCGGCCTTGCGCGCCGCCAGGATCTGCGGCGTGTAGGCGTCGAAGACCGCGGCGTTGTGGGTCTTGCGGTACCGCGTGAAGATCTCCTTGACGCTCGCGTCGAGCTCGTAGCCGTAGGCGCGCAGCCCGTTCTCGACCATCCGCAGGCCGCCGAAGGGCATGATGGCCCGCCGTAGCGGCGCGTCGGTCTGCAGGCCGACGATCAGCTCGCGGTCGCGGTCGATGTAGCCGGGCGCGTGCGCGGTGATCGAGGCCGGGGTGCGGGCGTCGACGTCGTAGATGCCGCGCTCACGCTCGGCCGGGAACATCTCGGTCAGCAGGCCCCAGATGTGCCGGGTCCGCTCGGTCGGGCCGGCGAGGAAGGCCCCGTCGCCCTCGTAGGGCAGGACGTTGGCGCGTACGAAGCCGGCGACGTCGACCTCGTCACGCCACCGTCCGCCGCGGAAACCGCGCCAGGCGGCGAGTCCGGCAGCGGCGGGGACGCTGGTGGTGGTCATCGTTCCTCCTGAGTCGGTTCGCTTCCCCTTCAGCGTCGCCGCTGCGGCCGCCGTTCGGGCAGGGCCCGAAGTCCCGGGTGCGGGGGGCCGTCCGCGCCTGCCCCGGCCCGGCAGAGGTGCCTAGGCTGTGCTTGAGGCCGGAGGAGGTGGGTCGCTCGTGTTGGAAGCGTCGATCAGATCGGACGGGGCGGCGGGCGTCGTGACCGTCGGTGCCGACGCCGGGCTGCAGCAGGTGGTCGACGCCGTCGAGGGCGCCGGCGCCCGGGCGGTGGCGGTGGTGGACGGATCGGGCCGGCTCGTCGGCATGGTCGATCCCGGCGCCTACCCGCAGCTGTTCGGGGCCGATGGGCCGCGCAGACCGGGGGCGCTGCCGGCACCTCGTCAGCGCCGCCGCCGCGACCGCATCGGCGATGCCACCGCGCGAGATCTCATGACGCCGGCCGCTGAGCCCCACGCCGGAAGCAAGCAACGATCGAGGAGGATGCGTTGAACGCGACCGTGAGCGAGCACAGGATCGTCGTCGGCTACGACGGGTCGGACGAGGCGCGGTGGGCGGTCGACTGGGCCGCCGCCGAGGCCGAACGCACGGGCAGCCAGTTGCAGATCGTCAACGCCTACCAGATCTCCTGGCCGGGCGCCTACTACGTCGCCGTCGCGGAGCAGATCACGGCCGCACGGGAGGTCGCCGAACGGCTCGTCACCGAGATCGTCGCGCGGGTCCGCGAGCGCGGTACCGGCATCGACGTCTTCGGCGTCTCGGTCGAGGCGCCGCCCGCGTCCACGCTGCTGGACCTCGGCGACGCCGGCGCCCGGATGGTCGTCGTGGGCAACCGCGGCGCCGGCGGGCTGACCAACCTGGTCATGGGGTCCGTCAGCCAGCAGGTCGCCACGCACTCCCGCGTCCCCATCGTGGTGGTGCGCGGCCGCGCCGCCGCCGTCGACGGCCCGGTCGTGGTCGGGGTGGACGGCTCGGCCTCCAGCGACACCGCGCTGGCGCTGGCGTTCGAGGCCGCCCGGGCGCGCGGCGCCGGGGTGATCGCCATCCGTGCCCACGTCACGCCGGCCCAGCCCGCGCTGCCCCTGCCGGACGTCGAGGGGCAGGAGCGGGCCGCGCTGGACGCGTCGCTGGCCGATTGGACGCAGCGGTACCCTGACGTCAAGGTCGAGGCCCTCGTCGCCGCCGGCCGCGCGGCCAAGGTGCTCGTCGACGTCTCGCACACCGCACAGCTCGTCGTCGTCGGCAGCCGCGGCCACGGGGGGTTCGCCGGCCTGCTGCTCGGCTCCGTCGGCCAGCAGCTCATGCAGCACGCGGAGTGCCCGGTGCTCATCGCGCACGAGCGCAAGGCATCCTGAACGGACGCCGCGCTCGTCCACCTGCCGCCGCCGTGCGGCCCGCCCCGGCTGACGTGCCGAGTCCGGTCCGGGTCAGCAGCCGTCGGCGGCGGCCTGGTCGAACTCGTGCGCACGCAGAGCCGGCGGCATCGGGGCCCGGCCCGGGCCGCCGGCGCCCAGCCAGGACAGGACCTCGGCGACCGCGGTGTCCCGCAGCACTTCGCCGAGGTACACCGGACGGCCCCCGCGACGACGGCCCGCGCGGGACGGCTGCACGACGACCACGTTGGAGCGCTCGCACACCGACAGGCACTCGCTGACCCGGACCCGGTGGCCGTCCGCGGCGCGGAGGGCGGTCAGCAGCGCGTCGTGGTCGACGCCGGGGTGCTTGTCGGGGCTGCCGCAGCAACAGTCCCGGCACACGGTGAGGGTGCAGGCGTCGTCCTGGTTCACGGGGTCTGGTGCATCGTTCGGCCGGCTCCGGCCGGGGCCAGCACCCGGCCGGAGCGCTGGTCCGGCTCGCCCGGCACGGGCGCCGCCGGGTCGGTGCCGAGCTCGACGATGCGGTTGTCCCGGTCCACGTGCACGACGCGCGGGCGGTGCCCGGCGACCTCGGCCTCGTCGACGACGTTGAACGACATGATGATGACGAGGTCGCCCGGGGACACGAGCCGCGCCGCCGCGCCGTTGATCCCGATGACGCCGGTGTCCCGTGGGCCCTCGATGACGTAGGTCACCAGGCGGGCGCCGGTGTCGATGTCCACCACGTGCACCTGTTCGCCCTCGACGAGGTTCGCGGCATCCATGAGCGTGGCATCAATGGTAATCGATCCTACGTAGTGCAGGTCGGCCTGGGTCACCGTGGCGCGATGGATCTTGCCGCCGATCAGGGTGCGCTGCATGTCGTCCTCTCCGGATGGATGCGTGGGTCGTGAAACCGGCCCCCCGAACCGGCCGCCGAACGGGCCGGCACTGGCCCCGAGGCCATCGATCAACGCCGTGGCAACCGTAGCGCGATCGATAGCAAGATAGGCTAGCCAAACCTAAGTTAGGCAATGCTAACCTACGTTGGCTTCGCCGCGCTGCCCCCACGCGGACCCGACCTGACGAAGGAGTACAGATGATCCGACCGGGCACCCTTCGCGCCCCCCGACGACCAGGCGCCCGCCTCCGCCGCGCCGCCCTCGCCGCCGCCGCGCTGCTGGCGGCGACCGCGCTCGCGGCCTGCGGCGACAAGGACGAGCCGGCGGCGGCACCGAGCGGATCGGCACCGGCAGCCGCTGCCTTCCCCGCCACCATCGAGCACAAGTTCGGCGCGACGAAGATCGAGTCCGAGCCGAAGCGGGTCGTCACCGTCGGCTGGAGCGACCAGGACTTCGCGATCGCGCTCGGGGTCGTCCCGGTCAGCACCCGGGAGTGGTTCACCGAGTACCCGAAGTACCCGTGGGTGGCCTCCGCGCTCGGCGGCAAGGCGCTGCCGACGTTCTCGGCCGAGATCAACTTCGAGGCGATCCTGCAGCAGAAGCCCGACCTCATCCTCGCCATCTACGAGACGATCAACCAGGAGACGTACGACCGGCTGAGCCAGATCGCGCCGACGGTCGTGCAGTCCAAGGACTACCCCGACGAGCAGACCCCCTGGGACGTCCAGACGCTGACCACCGGCAAGGCGCTGGGTAAGCAGGCCGAGGCGCAGGCCCTCGTGGACAAGGTGAAGGCGAAGATCGCCGAGGCGCGCAAGGCGCACCCGGAGTTCGCCGGCAAGGTGCTCGTCGAGGACTTCGGCCCGGAGAACGGCCAGCACTGGCTCATCCCGGCGGGCGACCCGCGCCGCGCGCTGTTCGACGCGCTGGGCTTCGCCGCCCAGCAGGAGAAGGACGAGATCAGCGAGGAGCGGCTCGACCTGCTCGACCGTGACGTGCTGTTCGTCAACGGGGCGACGAAGGAGACCATGCTCAAGTCGCCGGTCTTCGCGAAGCTGAAGGTCGTCACCGAGGACCGGACGCTGTACACCACCTTCGAGACGCCGCTCGCCGGCGCGCTGTCCTACAGCGGGCCCAACGCGCTGCTCTTCGCGCTCGACCAACTGGTGCCGCAGCTGGCGGCCGCGACCGACAACGACCCCGCGACAAAGGTCGGCGCCCTGTAGCGCGACGCGCGAGGAACGGACGGGTGCGGCGTCCCTGGCGGGACGCCGCACCCTTCGCGTGTCCGCGACCCTCACAGCTCGCGGGCGATGAGCGGGCCGAGCCGCTCCAGCACGTCCGGGTCGAGCAGCTCCGAGTGGCCGCAGGCGATCGCGGCCGTGCGCAGCCGGCCCGCCACGTGGGCCCGCCAGCCCTCCGAGGCGTCGCCGGTGTGGCCGGGCTCCGGGACCGTGGCGTCGACGAAGAACACGTCCGCGTCGAGGACGCCGTAGCGCGCGCCCGCCATCATCCGGTCGCTGTCGAGATAGTTCTCCACCACACGGGCGATCTGCGCGTCGGTGAGCGCGCCGAGCGCACCGCCGAGGCCCCGCACGAGCGCCACCGCCTCGGGCAGCGACACCGCCGCCGGTACCCGGTAGCCCAGCTCGGTCAGCAGCGCGGCGATCGCCGCCGGCCCGTCCCACTCCCCCGCCGCCGTCGGCGGTGCGTCGGCGCGCGAGTCGAGCATCCCGACGAACGTCACCTCCCGCCCGGCCGCGACGAGCCGCTCGGCGAGGACGTGCGCCAGCGCGCCGCCGAACGACCAGCCGAGCAGCCGGACCGGGCCGGCCGGCGCCAGCTCAGCGATCCGCGCCGCGTGCTGCGCCGCCAGCTCGGCCATCGTGGCCGGCAGGCCGGCGTCCCGGCCGAGCCGGGGCGACTGCAGCCCGATCAGCGGGACGTCCGGCGGCAGGTACCGCTTCAGGCCGGCGAACTGCCACACGAGGCCGCTCGCCGGCGGCAGGCAGAACAGCGGCGGCCGGTCCGTGCCCGGGTGGAGGCCGGCGTGCAGCACGACGACCGGGGCGAGCGCGTCGCCGGGCGGGGCGTCGCCGGCGATCCGCCGGGCGAGCTGCGCCACCGTCGGCGCGGTGAAGAGGTCCGCGACCGGCAGCTCGGCGCCGAGCTCCCGGCGGATCGCGGCGGCGAGCCGCACCAGCAGCAGCGAGTGGGCGCCCAGCGCGAACAGGTCGTCGTTCACCCCGACCGGTGCGGCGCCGAGCAGGTCCGCGACGATCGCGCACAGCCGGGCCTCGACGCGGCTGCGCGGCAGCGCGGGAGCGGCCGTCGTGGCGCTGGCGGGCTCGGGCAGCGCGGCCCGGTCGATCTTGCCGTTCGGCGTCTGCGGCAGCTCGTCGAGCACTACGAACGCGGACGGCACCAGGTAGCCCGGCAGCCGATCGGCGAGGTGGTCGCGCAGCTCGGCCGGGGTCACCCGCGCGGCGTCGCCGGTGGCGTAGCCGACGAGGTGATCGCCGCGCGCCACGACGACCGCCCGGCCGAGGAGGGGGTGGGTGGCGAGGGCCGCCTCGACCTCGCCCAGCTCGATGCGGTGCCCGCGGACCTTGACCTGATGGTCGGTGCGGCCGAGGAACTCCAGGTCGCCGCCGGGCGTCCAGCGGGCCAGGTCGCCGGTGCGGTACAGCCGCCCGGGTCCGGTGGGGTCGGCGACGAACCGGGTCGCGGTGAGCGCGGGGCGGCCGTGGTAGCCGCGGGTCACCTGGGCGCCGCCGAGGTACAGCTCGCCCGGCACGCCCGGCGGCACCGGCCGCAGCGCGGCGTCCAGGACGTGGGCGGTGGTGCCGGGCAGCGGCCGTCCGATCGTCGGACGGCCGGCTCCGACCGGGGCGGCGGTGGCCCAGACCGTGACCTCGGTCGGCCCGTAGAGGTTGGTCACGCCGCGCGCACGCCGGTGCAGCTCGGCGCCGAGCGCGGGCGGCAGCGCCTCGCCGCCGACCAGGACCCGCAGCCCGGACAGGTCGGTGTCGGCCCCCTCCAGCAGCGCGGACCACAGCGACGGGGTCGCCTGCATCACCGTCGCCTCGGCCACCAGCGGGGCCAGCAGCGCCGGGTCGCGCACCTGCTCCCCGGAGGCCAGGATCACGCCGCCGCCACGGCGCAGCGGCTGCAGCAGCTCCAGCGCGGCGATGTCGAACGACAGGGTGGTCACGGCGAGCACCCGGTCGCCGGCGGTCACCGGCACCACCGTGTCGACCGCGGCGAGGAACGCGCCCAGGTCACGGTGGGTGACGACGACGCCCTTCGGCCGCCCGGTCGAGCCCGACGTGTAGATGACGTACGCGGCGGTGCCCGGGTCGGGGGCCACGTCCGGCGGCGTCCCGGTATCCGCCGCGGGTTCTGGCGCGGGGTCCGGGCCGATGACCGGGCAGGCTCCGCCGGCGAACCCTGGGTCGGCGGCGAGGACCACGACCGGCCGGGCGTCGTCGATCATGTACCGCAGCCGCTCCGCCGGATACGCCGGGTCGAGCGGCAGGTACGCCGCGCCGGTCTTGTGCACGGCGACGATCGCGACGACGAGGTCCACGGTGCGGGGCAGGGCGATGCCGACGAGCCGCTCCGGGCCGGCGCCGCACGCCGCGAGCCGGGCGGCGAGGGCGTCCGACGCCGCGTCGAGCGCCGCGTAGCCGAGGGTCCGGTCCGCACCGCGCACGGCGACGGCGTCCGGGGTGTCCCGCGCGTGCCGGCGGAACGCGGCCACCCACGGCTCGAAGCCCGCTCCCGAGGCCGGTTCCGAGCCCGATGCGATCGCCGGCAGCGGGCCGCCGGTGTGCCACCGCGCCAGGTCCCGCTTGTCGTCGCCCGACAGCAGCGCGGCGTCGCCGATCGGCCGGTCCGGATGCTCGGCGAGGCCGGCCAGCAGCCGGACCAGGCGGATCGCCAGTCGCCGCGCGGTGTCGTCGTCGAACCGGCCGGTGTCGTACTCGACGGTCACGTCGACGGCCGGACCGGCGTCGACGAAGGTGACGTTGAGGTCGACCTTCGGGTCGGTCGCGAAGCCGGGTTCGTCGCCGACGGGCAGGCCGAGCAGCGTGCCGTCGCCGGCCGCGCGGTGGTGGTAGCCGATCATCACCTGGAACAGCGGGTTGCGCCCGGCCACGCGCGGCGGGTTGACGGCCTCGACGACCTGCTGGAAGGGCAGCTCCGCGTGCTCGAACGCGGCGAGGTCGGCGGCGCGGACGCGGCATAGCAGCTCGGTGAACGTCGGCGCCCCGGACAGGTCGGCGCGCAGCACCACGGTGTTGACGAAGAACCCGACGAGGTCGTTCAGGGCCGGGTCGGTGCGGCCGGAGGCCGGGGTGCCGATCGGCACGTCGTCGCCCGCGCCGTGCCGGTGCAGCAGGACGGCGAGGCCCGCGTGCAGGACCATGAACAGCGTCGCCGACCCGGCGGCGGCGAGGCCGCGCAGCCGGGCGACCAGCTCGGCCGGGAGCGTCGCGCCGACGCGGCCGGCTCGCCCGCTGCGGGCCTGGGTGCCGGGCAGCGGGATCTCGTCGGGCAGCCCGTGCAGGCAGCGGCGCCAGAACTCCCGCTCCGTGGCCGGGTCGCCCAGCAGGTCGGCGTGCCAGGCGGCGTAGTCGGCGTACTGCACCGGCAGCGGCCGCCAGTCCGGGGCGCGACCGGCGAGGCGGGCGAGGTAGGCGTCGCTGAGGTCGCGCAGCAGCGGCCGGTCGGACCACTCGTCCATCGCGATGTGGTGCAGCACCAGGCCCAGGATCGAGCTCCCGCCGGGCTCCTCGACGACGGCGGCCCGCACCGGCAGTTCGGCGCCCAGGTCGAACGGGCGGGACAGCAGCGGGTCGACGGCGTCGCCGACGTCGACCCGCGCCTGCTCCGGCGGGACGATGCGCTGCCCGTCGAGGGTGACGAGGGTGCGCAGCACCTCGTGCCGGGCGAGCACGTCGCCAAGCGCGGCGGCGAGCGTGGCCCGGTCGATCCGGCCGCGCAGCCGGACGAGCAGCGGGTAGTTGTAGGCGGTCGAAGCCGGGTCGAGGTGTTGCAGCAGCACGAGCCGCTGCTGGGCCGGCGACAGCGGCGGCTGCCCGGTCAGTGCCGCGCGCGGCCGCGGGGTCAGCGGCGGGCGGGCCGGGCCGGTGCCGAGCCGGGGCGCCAGCCGCGCCGGGGTCGGCGCGTCGAACAGCTCCCGCAGCGGCAGGTCGGCGCCGAGCTCGGTGCGTAGCCGGCCGAGCAGCCGCATCGCGACGAGCGAGTGCCCGCCGCGGTCGAAGAAGTCGTCCTCGACGCCGAAGCCGGCGACGCCGAGCACCTCGCCGAAGATCGCGCACAGCCGCCGCTCGGTGTCGGTCGCGGCGGCCCGCCCGGCGGTGGCCACGGTGCGCGGCTCGGGCAGCGCGGCGGTGTCGAGCTTGCCGTTGACGGTCAGCGGCAGCGCCGCCACGACCGCGTAGGCGGCCGGGACCAGGTGGCCCGGCAGCGCGGCCTTGAGCCCGTCGCGCAGACCCGCGAGGTCGAAGCCGTCGACGTCGTCGCCGGCGGGCACCACGTAGGCGACGAGACGCTTGCCGCCGGTCACGTCGGGCGCGGCGAGGACGGCCGCCTGCCGCACGCCCGGCCGGGCCGCGACCGCCGCCTGCACCTCCCCCAGCTCGACCCGGTGGCCGCGGATCTTCACCTGGTCGTCGGTGCGGCCGAGGAAGTCGAGGTTACCGTCGGGACGCTGCCGGACGAGGTCGCCGGTGCGGTACATGCGCCCGCCCGGCGTGAACGGGTCGGCGACGAACCGCTCGGCGGTCAGCGCCGGCCGGTTGAGGTAGCCGCGGGCGAGGCCGGCGCCGGTGATGTACAGCTCCCCGGGCACGCCCGGCGGGACGGGGCGCAGCCAGCCGTCGAGGACGTGGACGCGGGTGTTCCAGATCGGGGTGCCGACCGTCGAGGTGGCGCTGCCGGTGGTGCCGCCGCCGAGGGTGTTGATGGTGTACTCGGTCGGGCCGTACAGGTTGTAGCCGAGCACGCCGTCCGCGTCGCGCAGCGTGGTCCACAGCGGCTGCGGCACGTCCTCGCCGCCGAGCAGCACCAGCACGGGCCGGTGCGGCCCGTCGAGGAGGCCCTCGTCGAGCAGGTGCTGGGCGTACGTCGGGGTCACGTTGACGACGTCGACCCGGTGCCGCCGGCAGTAGGCGGTCAGGGCGGCCGCGTCGCGGCGCAGCTGCTCGTCGCAGACGTGGACGTGGTGGCCCTCGACGAGCCACAGCAGCTCCTCCCAGGACATGTCGAAGGAGAACGACACGGTGTGGGCGATGGTGAGCGTCCGGCCGCTGGCCGCGGCGATGGTCGGGCCGAAGATGGCCTGCCGGTGGTTCTGCTGCATGTTGGTCAGGCCGAGGTACGGCGTGACGACGCCCTTCGGCCGGCCGGTCGAGCCGGAGGTGTAGATGACGTACGCGGGGTGCGCGAGCCTTCCGGGCGTGCCGGGCGCGAACGGGCCCAGCTCCCGCGGGGTCAGCGGGGTGGCGGGATACGCCGACAGGTCGAGCGCGTCCAGGCGGGTGCCGCCGAGCCGGCCGGCGCTGAGCACGAGCATCGGCCGGGCGTCGTCGACCATGACCCGCAGCCGCTCGTCGGGGTGGTCGAGCTCCAGCGGCAGGTACGCCGCACCGGTGCGCAGCACCGCGAACAGCGCCACCACCATGTCGAGGGAGCGCGGCAGCGCCAGCCCGACGAGGAGTTCCGGGCCGGCACCGGCGGCGAGCAGGTAGCGGGCGAGCCGGTTGACCCGCGCGTCGAGCTCGGCGTAGGTGAGGGTGGTCGCGCCGGCGGTGAGCGCCGGTGCGTGCGGGGTGCGGGCCGCCTGGGCCGCCATCAGCTCCGCGATCGTGTCGGGCAGCACCGGGCGGCCGGCACCGGCCAGGCCGGCGAGGGCGGCGGGCTGGCCGGCGGGCCCGGCGACGGGCAGCGCGGCGACGGGCGAGTCGATGTCGTCGGCGAGGCACAGCACGACGCGCTCCAGCCGGTCCAGCAGCGCCTCGGCCTCCGCGTGCGGTACCACGTCGGCGCGGTACTCCAGCCGCAGCCGGAGCCGCCGGCCGGGGGTGGCGACCCAGGTCAGCGGGTAGTGGGTGGCGTCGACCGCGGTGACGCCGACGATGCCGTGCTCGGTCTCGAGGTCGGTGAACGTGTCGTCGCCGAGGAAGTTCTGCAGCACGTAGAGGCTGTCGAACAGCGTGCCACCAGCACTGCCGGCGGCGCGCTGGATGTCGCCGAGCCCGAGGTACTCGTGCGGCATCATCGCGACCCGGGCGGCCTGGACCCGGTGCAGCACGTCGCGCACCGGCTCGCCTGGCGCGAACGCGATCCGAGCGGGCACGGTGTTGAGGAACACGCCGACGACCTCGTCGATGCCGTCGAGCTCGGTCGGGCGGCCGGCCACGGTGGTGCCGAAGACCGCCTCGGCGCGGCCGGTCGCGTGGGCGAGCACCAGGCCCAGGGCCGTGCTGAGCATCGCGTTGAGGGTGACGCCGGCGCCGCGGGCCCGTGCGACGAGCCGCGCGGTCCGCTCCTCGGTGAGCTGCCGGGCGAGGCTCGTGGCGAGCACGGGGCGGGTGCCGGCGGCCTGCGGGTAGAGCAGGGTCGGTTCGGCGAGCCCGGCCAGCTCCGCGGCCCAGGCGGCGGCGGACGCGGCGGTGTCCTGCCGGTCGAGCCACCCGAGGTAGTCGGTGAACCGCCCGGCGGGTGCGGGCGGGGTCCGGCCGGCGTAGTGCGCGAACAGGTCGCGCAGGACCAGCTCGCGGGACCAGCCGTCCCAGAGCAGGAGGTGGTAGGTGAACAGCAGCCGGTCGGTGCCGTCGGGCCGGCGCACGACGGTGAGGCGGGCCAGCGGCGGCTGGGCGAGGTCGAACGGCCGGGACCGGTCCTCGGCCATGATGCGGTCGAGGCCGGCGTCCCCGTCCGCCTCGACGGCGTCGACCCGGCCGGTCAGGCCGGCGGCGAGCAGCGCGACCGGGCGGGGCCGGCCGTCGGCGGTGAAGCCGAGCCGGATCGCGGGGTGCCGCTCCAGGACCCGGGTCCAGGCCCGCGCGAGCCGGTCCGGGTCGATCCGGCCGGCGAAGTCGAAGGCGTTCTGGGCGACGTACACGTCGGCGTCCCCGGCGAGGCGGGCCTGGACGAACAGGCCCTCCTGCAGCGGCGAGAGCGGCCACGCCTCGGCGCCGCCGCCGGACAGCTCGCCCAGCGCGGCTGCCCATTCGCCGGCCAGGCCGTCGACGTCGAGGCCGTCGTCGGCGTAGGTGAGCACGGCGCGCAGCTGCGGGCCGTGCGGGGTGGCGTGACAGGCCGCGTTGATCTCCAGCAGGTACGGGGTGCCGAGGTCCGGGTCCGGCGCGGCACGCAGGGCGCCGGCCTCGGGCGCGGTGTCCCAGTCGGCGGTCCCGCCGCCGAAGCGGCCGAGGTAGTTGAACAGCACCTGTGGGGTGCCGAGCCGGGCGAGCGCGGGGGCCGTACGGGCGTTGGCGTGGCGCAGCAGCCCGAAGCCGATGCCGTTGTCGGGGGCGGCGGCGAGCCGCTCGCGGACGTCGGCGAGCGCCTCGGCCGGCGTGCCCGGGACCGCCGGCAGCCGCACCGGCGCGATGGCCGTGAACCAGCCGACGGTGCGGGACAGGTCGGTGCCGGGCAGCGGTTCCCGGCCGTGCCGCTCCAGGTCGAGGGTGAGCTCGGCGGCCGGGTCCGCCCCGCGGGCGGCACGCCACCGGGTGACGGCGAGGCGCAGGCCGGCCACGAGCAGGCCGGTGACGTCGCCGCCGGCGGCGGCGAGCAGCGCCTCGGTGGCGGCGGGCGGCAGCCGCAGCTCGTGGTCGCGGGTCGCGCCGGCGGTGAGTCCGATCGTGTGCCGGGCGGGGTCGAGCTCGCCGCCCGGCGCGAGGGTCCGGCTCCAGTGCTCGAACTCGCCCATCCGGGCCGCCTGCCCGGCCTGCTCGTGCAGCAGCCGCGCGTAGGCGCGCAGGGACGTGCCGGTCGGGCCGGGTTCCGGGTCGCGCAGCTCGTCGGTGAGGATGCGCCAGGACACGCCGTCGACCACGAGGTGGTGCGCGACGAGCAGGAGCCGCCCCTGCCGGTCCGGGCCGCGATCGAACCACACGGCCCGCAGCATCGCCCCGGCGTCCGGGTCGAGGCGGTCGGCGGCGGCGTCGGACTCGGCGCCGATCCGCTCGCGCAGCGCCTCGTCGTCGAGGCCGGCCGCGTCGACCCGGCGCAGGTCCAGCGCGCCGTCCACCACGGAGTCGGTGGCGGGCCGGGCCTCCAGCGACCACAGCAGCGGCGAGGGGCGGTGCAGCCGCAGCCGCAGGGCGTCGTGCCGGCGGACCAGGGCGCGCAGGCGGGCCGCGATCCCCTCGCGGGTGCTGCCGGCCGGGGTGAGCAGCAGGTCGGCCTGGTTGTGCCGGTGGATGCGGCCGCCGAGCTCGGCGAGCCGCTGCACGATCGGCAGCAGCGGCACCTCGCCGACGCCCTCACCGTCCCCGCCGGCGGGACCCTCCGGGTGCGCGGCGAGCGGCTCGGACGGCCCGACCTGCGTCGCCAGGGCCGCCAGGGCCGCAGGGGTGCGGTGCGTGAACACGTCGCGCGGGGTCAGCGTGAGGCCGGCGCGGCGGGCGCGGTTGACGAGCTGGATCGCGATGATGCTGTCGCCGCCGACGGTGAAGAAGTCCTCGCCGGCCGCGACCGCGCGCACGCCGACGACCTCGGCGACCAGCTCCCGCAGGAGCCGCTGGGCCGGCGGCTCGTCGCCGTCGACCTCGACCGGGCCGCGGTCGCCGCTGGGTGCCGGCAGGGCGGCGCGGTCGAGCTTGCCGTTGACGGTCAGCGGCAGCGCGTCCAGCCACTCGTAGGCGGACGGCAGCATGTAGGCGGGCAGCCGCCGCGCGAGGCCGTCGCGGATCGTGTCGCCGGCGCCGCGGCGGCCGACGAGGTAGGCGACGAGCCGCCCGTCGTGCAGCGCGGCCGCGGCGGTGACGACGCCGTCGAGCGCCGACAGCGCCGACTCGACCTCGCCGAGCTCGATGCGGTGGCCGCGGACCTTCACCTGCTGGTCGGAGCGGCCGGCGTAGACGAGGTCGCCGGTCGGGGTGCGGCGGGCGAGGTCGCCGCTGCGGTACAGCCGTCCGGGCCCGAACGGGTTGGCCACGAACCGGGCCGCGGTGAGGCCGGGCCGGTCGAGGTAGCCGCGGGCGAGCTGCTCGCCCTCGACGTAGATCTCGCCGGTGACGCCGGCCGGGACGGGGCGCAGGCGCTCGTCGAGGACGTGGACGCGCAGGCCCGGCAGCGGCGCGCCGATGACGCTGCCGGCCGCGGTGTCGGCCTTCGTGTCGGCTCTGGCCAGGGCGCGGAACGTGACGTGCACCGTGGTCTCGGTGATGCCGTACATGTTGACCAGCAGCGGCGCGTCGCCGGGGTGCCGGGCGTACCATGGCGCCAACCGGGACAGGTCGAGGGCCTCGCCGCCGAAGACGACGTAGCGCAGCGCGAGTCCCGCGGTGTCCTCGCCGGTCAGCGGGTAGAACGCCGACGGCGTCTGGTTGAGCACCGTGACCCGCTCGTCGCGCAGCAGGGCGGCGAAGCGGCGCGGGTCGCGGGTCACGTCGCCGCCGACGACGACGAGCCGGCCGCCGTGCAGCAGCGCGCCCCACAGCTCCCACACGGAGAAGTCGAACGCCGAGGAGTGGAACATCGTCCACACGTCCTGCGGGCCGAAGGTGAACAGCTCGCGGGCGGCGGCGAACAGCGCCAGCACGTTGCGGTGGGTGACCGCGACACCCTTCGGCCGCCCCGTCGACCCGGAGGTGTAGATGACGTAGGCGGTGTTGTCCGGACGGAGTTCGGCGCCGCCGACCGGTCCGGCCGGGTGGGCGGGCAGCGGATCGTCGACGCGGACGACCGGGATCCCGCCGGGCACCGCGAGCCCGGGTGCGGTGGCCCGGTCGGTGAGCACGCAGACGGGTGCGGCGTCGCCGAGGATGTACGCCACCCGCTCGGCCGGCGCGCCGAGGTCCACCGGGACGTAGCAGCCGCCGGAGCGCACGACGGCAAGCAGCGCGACGATCAGGCTGGTGCCACGGGGCAGCGCGACGGCGACCCGGGACTCGGGCCGCACGCCGCGCGCGGCCAGCTCGTGGGCGAGCCGGTCGGCGCGGGCGTCGAGCTCGGCGTAGGTGAGCCGGTCGGCGCCGTGGCTGACCGCGACGGCGGCCGGGTCGGCGGTGAACCGCGCGGCGAG
Source organism: Dactylosporangium sp. NPDC000555 (assembly GCF_040300025.1). NCBI lineage: Bacteria > Bacillati > Actinomycetota > Actinomycetes > Micromonosporales > Micromonosporaceae > Dactylosporangium > Dactylosporangium sp. NPDC000555. The sequence continues at coordinate 36,194 of NZ_JBEPDB010000072.1, forward strand.
GGTACCGGTGCCACCGGCGACGAGCGGCCGGGACGCGGCTTCGCGGGCGAGGCCGGGCAGGTCGGCGACCGGCGTGGAGAACCCGTCGGCCAGCCGGTCGAGGATCGATTCGACCGCGGCCAGCAGGGTCCCGGCCGTCGCGGCGCCGACGAGCGCCGCGTCGTACTTGATCTCCAGGGTCAGCCGCTCGCCGGGGAACGCGACCAGGGCGAGCGGGTAGTGCGGGGAGTCGGTGCCGGTGAAGCCGCGCACGGTCAGCCCGGCGTCCTCGTCCGCGCGGACGGCGGGGAAGTTCTCGACCACGACCAGCGAGTCGAACAGGTCGCGGGCGCCGGCCAGCCGGGCCAGCTCGGCGAGGCCGACGTGCTGGGCGTCCAGGACCTCCGTCTGCTGTTCCTGCAGCCGGGTGAGCACGGCGCCGGCCGGCTCGGCCGGATCCCACGACATCGGCAGCGGCACGGTGTTGATGAGCAGCCCGACGACGGTCTCGACGCCGGGCAGGTCGCCGCCGCGGCCGGAGACGGTGGAGCCGAACACGACCCGGTCGCGGCCGAGCAGGTTGCCCAGGAGCAGACCCCAGGCGGCGTGCACGGCGGTGGACAGGGTGATGCCGTGGGCTCGGGCCAGGGCGGCGAGGGCCGCGGTGCGCTCCGCGGGCAGTGCGCTGTGGACGCTGTCGTGCGCGGCGACCGGGCTGCCGGCCGGGTAGAGCAGCGCCGGCGTGACGCCCGCGAGTGTGCGGGCCCAGACCTCGCGCGCGGCGGCCGGGTCGCGGGCGAGCACCGACTCGACGTGGTCGCGGTACGTCACGGCGGCCTGAGGCAGATCGGTGCCCTGCCGGTAGGCGGTGACGATGTCGTCGAAGACCAGCGGGTAGGACCAGCCGTCGGCGAGGATGTGGTGCATCGTCTCGACCAGCCGGTGGTCGGTGGGGCCGAGCGACACCAGCGCGTAGCGCAGCGCGGGCGGGCGGGCCAGGTCGAACGGCTCGGCGAGCTCGGCCGCGCAGAAGGCGGCCAGCTCGTCGGCGGAGCGCACGGATGTGGCCCGCCACGGCACCCGGACGGAGGCGGCGACGGCCTGCACGACACGCCCGTCGCGCAGCTCGCGGAACCCGGCGCGCAGGGCCGCGTGGCGGTGCACGGTCGCCTCGACGGCGCGGCGCAGCGCCTCGGGGTCGACCGGGCCGGACAGCCGGGCGACCTGCTGGACCAGGTAGGTGTCGGCGCCCGGCTCGGCGACCAGGTGGTGCACGTACATGCCCTGCTGCAGCGGCAGCATCGGCAGGACGTCCTCGACGGCGCCGAGGTCGCCGGTGAGGTCGTCGACGTCGGCCTGGGTCAGGGCGACGAGCGGGAAGTCCGACGGGGTGTGCCCGGCGAGGCCGGCGCAGCGGGTCAGGGCCTCCAGCGCGGCGCGCCATCGCCCGGCGAGCGCGGCGACGTCGGCCTCGGCGAACAGGCCGGCCGGGTAGGACAGGGTCGCCGTGAACGTGGTGCCCTCGGCGCCGTCGGCGGCGAACGCGTTGACCTCCAGGGTCATCGCCGGGTTGGTGGGGTCGACGCCCTCGCGCAGCGCTGCGGTGGGCGCCCAGTCGGCGCCGGCGCCGGCCGGGAAGCGGCCGAGGTAGTTGAACAGGATCTGCGGTACCGCGCCGGTGAGCCGGTGCCGCAGGTGGCGCAGCACGCCGTAGCCGGCGCCGCGCGACGGCACCGACCGCAGCTGCTCCTTGACCGCCTTGGCGGCGGCCGCGAGCGCCGGGCCGGCGGCGAGCACCTCGGCCCAGCCCAGCGCCCCGGGGTCGACCCGCACCGGGTGGATGGCCGTGAACCAGCCGACCGTGCGGGACAGGTCGGCGTCGGGCGCGCCGAACACATCCCCGTCGCGGCCGTGGCCCTCGAGGCTGAGCAGGACCGCCGTGCTCCCGGCCGGCCGCCAGGCCCGCACGGCGAGCGCGAACGCGGTGAGCAGCACGTCGTTGACGGTGCCGTGGAAGGCGGCGGGCACCTGGGACAGCAGCGCGCCGCTCACCTCGGGCGGCAGGGTCAGGGTGACCGACCGGACCGTGGCCGCGGTGTCGACAGCGGCGTCGACCGGCCGGGCGCCGAGGATCGGGTCGGGGGTGGCGAGCACCTCGCGCCAGTGGGGCTCCTCGCCGTCGAACCGGTCGGTGTCGGCGAGGCGGGACCAGGCGGCGAATGACACGGGCACCGGGTCGAGGGCGGCCGGGCCGCCGGCCTCGAGGCCGGCCCAGGCGCGGGCGAGGTCGGCGCCGATGATGCGCCAGGAGACGCCGTCGATGACGAGGTGGTGGACGACGAGCAGCAGCTCCCGGGCGGCGCTCGACCAGACCGCCGCGACCATGCGGCCGGCGTGGGGGTCGAGCCGGGCGGCGGCGGCCTCGAGCGCGGCGGCGCCGGTGTCGCCCTCGGTCACCGGGACCTCGGCGCCGGCGGTGGTGGCTGGCACGGTGACGGTCCAGTCCGGGCCGAGGACGGCGCGCAGCAGGTCATGGGTGTCGACGAGGGCGCGCAGCGCGGCGTCGAGCGCGGCGCGGGTCAGCCCGGCCGGGGTGCGCAGGGCCATCGCCTGGTAGAAGTGGCCGAGCGGGGTCCGCGCGTCGCGGGTCTCGGCGAGCATCGCGGTCAGCCGGACCGGTCCCGTGCCGTCGCCTGGGGCGGCGAGCGGCGCGGGCGCGGCGGCGGGCAGCGCGGCGGCCACGGCCTGGACGGTGCGGCGGCGGAAGATGTCGCGGGGCGTCACCGGCAGGCCGGCGGCGCGGGCCCGCCCGGCGACGGCGATCGAGGAGATGCTGTCGCCGCCGGCGGCGAAGAAGTCCTCGTCGACGCCGACCTCGGGCAGGCCGAGGACCTCGGCGTAGATCGCGCAGAGGGTGCGTTCCCGTTCGTCGCGCGGCCCGCGCACCGCGCCGGCCGACGGGGCCGACGGCTCGGGCAGGGCCGCGACGTCGAGCTTGCCGTTGACGGTGAGCGGGAGCGCGGTCACGACGCCGTAGAGGGCCGGGACCATGTAGGAGGGCAGCCGCTCGGCGAGCGCGGCCCGCACCACGGCGGGCAGGTCGGCCCCGGCGGCGCCGCCGGGCACCAGGTAGGCGGCGAGGCGCCGGGTGCCGGCCGGGCCGGGCCGGGCGACGACGGCCGCCTGCCGGACCTGCGGCAGGGCGGTGAGGGCGGCCTCGACCTCGCCGAGCTCGACGCGGTAGCCGCGGATCTTCACCTGGTTGTCGTCGCGGCCGAGGAAGTCGAGGCTGCCGTCAGGGCGCTCGCGGACGAGGTCGCCGGTGCGGTACATGCGCCCGCCGGGCACGGACGGGTCGGCCACGAACCGCGACGCGGTGAGCCCGGGCGCGTGCAGGTAGCCGCGGGCCAGGCCGGCGCCGGCGATGTACAGCTCGCCGGTGGTGCCGGCCGGCACGGGGCGCAGGAAGGCGTCGAGGACGTAGCCGCGGGTGTTCCAGATCGGCCGGCCCACGGTGGGCGTTGGGCTGTCGCCGGTACCGGCGCCGAGGGTGTTGATCGTGTACTCGGTGGGGCCGTAGAGGTTGTAGCCGGTCGGCCCGCCGGGCGTGCGCAGCCGGGCCCAGACCGCGTCGGAGACCGCCTCCCCGCCCAGCAGGACCAGCGTCGGCGGGTGGCCGGCCGGGTCGAGCAGCCCCTCGTCGAACAGGTGGTGCGCGTAGGTCGGGGTCACGTTGACGACGTCGATGCCCTGCGCGCGGCAGTAGGCGACGAGGGCGACGGCGTCACGGCGCAGCTCCTCGTCGCAGACGTGCACCTCGTGGCCCTCGACCAGCCACAGCAGCTCCTCCCACGACATGTCGAAGGAGAACGACACCGTGTGCGCGATCCGCAGCCGTTCCCGCCCGGCGGCCCGGGCGCGGGCGACCGCGGGGCCGAAGATCTCGGCACGGTGGTTGAGCTGCATGTTGGTGAGGCCGCGGTACGGCGTGACGACGCCCTTCGGCCGGCCGGTGGACCCCGACGTGTAGATGACGTAGGCGGGCCGGTCGAGCCGGTGCGGGTCGGGCACGGCGGGCGGCGGGTCGGCCGGGTAACCGGCGGCCTCGTGCGGTGCGACGGCGGCGCCGCTGTGCCGGTCCCGGATGGGCGCGCCCGGCAGGGCGACGAGCAGCGCCGGGCGGGCGTCGTCGAGCATGCCGGCGAGCCGCTCCAGCGGGTGGTCGAGCTCCAGCGGCAGGTAGGCGGCGCCGGCGCGCAGCACCGCGAACAGTGCCACCACCATGTCGATGCCGCGAGGCAGGGCGAGGGCGACGATCCGCTCCGGTCCGGCGCCACCCGCCAGCAGCAGCCGCGCCGTCCGGTTGACCCGGGCGTCGAGCTCGGCGTAGGTGAGCGCCTCGCCGCCGAAGACGAGGGCGGTCGCCGCGGGCTGGGCGGCGGCCCGCTCGGCGAGCAGGTCGGCGATGGTCGCCTCGCCGATCGGGTGCTCGTTCGCCCGCCACGCGGCGCGCCGGGTGCCGGCCTCGGCGGGCAGGACCAGCTCCAGCGCGCCGGCCGGGACGTCGAAGCCATCGGCAAGGGTGGTGAGCAGGCCGGTGAACCGCTCGACGAGGGCGGTGGCCCGCTCCTCGGTGACGACGTCGGGGCGGTACTCCAGCTTCACGCGCAGCCGCGCGCCGGGCGTCACCACCCATGTCAGCGGGTAGTGGGTGGTGTCGGTGTACTCGACGCCGGCGATGCCGTGCTCGCGCTCCAGGTCGGCGAACGTGTCGTCGGCGAGGAAGTTCTGCAGCACGTAGAGGGTGTCGAAGAGCTGCTCGTGGCCGGCGGCCCGGTGGATCTCGCCGAGGCCGAGGTGCTCGTGCGCGGCGAGGTCGATGCGGTCGCGCTGGGCGCGGTGGGCCAGGTCGAGCACGCTCGTGCCGGCCGTGGCCGCGACCCGGACGGGCACCGTGTTGAGGAAGAGGCCGATCACGTCCTCGATGCCGGGCAGGCCGGTCGGCCGGCCCGCGACGGTGATGCCGAACACGACGTCGGCGCGGCCGGTGTGGTAGCCCAGGACGAGGCCGAGGGCGGCGGTGAGGACCGAGTTCAGGGTCAGCCCGGCGTCCCGGGCCCGGCCGGTGAGCCGGGCGGTGACGTCGGTGGGCAGGGCGGCGAGGACCCGCTCGGACAGCATCGGCGCGCGCCCGGCGGCGGCCGGGACCATCAGGGTCGGTTCGGTGACGCCGTCGAGCGCGTCGCGCCAGGCGCGGGCCGCGGCGCCGGTGTCGCGGCCGGCGAGCCAGTCGAGATAGTCGGTGAAGGACGCGGCCGGCGGTGCGGGCGTCCGCCCGGCGTAGAGGGCGAAGAGGTCGCGCAGCACCAGCTCCCGGGACCACCCGTCCCAGAGCAGGAAGTGGCTGGTCAGCAGGAGCGAGTCGCGGTCGCCGCGGCGGGCCACGGTGAGCCGTACGAGCGGTGGGGCGGCGAGGTCGAACGGCTCGGCGCCGTCGCGGCGCACCAGCTCGGCGAACGCGGCGTCGTCGCCGGTGACGTCGACGACCGCGACGCGCGCGGGCACCTCGCCGGCGATGACCTGGACCGGCTCGGCGAGGCCCTCACCGACGACCCCGCCGACGAACCCGGCCCGCAGCGTCGGGTGGCGGCGCAGCAGCGCCGCGAACGCGGCGGTCATCGCCTCGACGTCGACCCGCCGGTCCAGGTCGAACACGTTCTGCGCGAGGTACGTGCCGGCGGCCCGGCCCTCGTCGCCCTGGTCGAAGGTGGCCTGGTAATAGACACCCCGCTGCAGCGGCGACAGCGGCCAGGTCTCGGCGGCGGCGGCGGTGTCGTCCGCGCCGAGCACGGGCCGCACGGCCGCCTCGACCGTGCCGCCGTCGGGGGCCGGCACGGCCGCGGCGGTGAGGCGGCCGTCGATCGCCCGGGGGGTGCGCAGCTGGAGCACGTCGCCGGTGGTGAGGTCGATGCCCTCCTCGGCGAGGCGGTTGACGACGCGGATCGCGGCGATGCTGTCCCCGCCGAGCGCGAAGAAGTCGTCGTCGGGGCCAGCCTCGGCGCCGAGCACGGCGGTGAACTGGGCGCCGATGCGGGCCTGGCGCGGTGTCGGCGCCGCGTCGCCGCGGGCGGCCGTCCGGGTGGGCGCGGGGAGCGCGGCCCGGTCGCGTTTGCCGTTGGGCAGCAGCGGGATCGCGTCGAGGACGGTGACGGTGGCCGGGACCAGGTGGGCGGGCAGTTCGGCGCGCAGCGCCGCGAGGATCTCGCCGGGCCGGGCGTCGCGGGGCTGGGTGTCGCCGGTGACGTAGGCGGCCAGGGCGCCGCCGACGCTCGCGGCGACGGCGTCGCGCACGCCCGGCAGCCGGGTCAGGGCCGCCTCGACCTCGCCGAGCTCTACCCGGAATCCGTTGATCTTCACCTGGTCGTCGGCGCGACCGAGGAACTCGACCTGCCCGTCGGCGGTCCACCGGCCGAGGTCGCCGGTGCGGTACAGCCGGTCGCCGGGCGCGCCGAACGGGTCGGCGACGAACCGCTCGGCCGTCGCCGCGGCCCGACCGAGGTAGCCGCGGGCGTTCTGCACGCCGCCGACGTAGATCTCGCCGGTGACCCCGGCCGGGACCCGGTCGAGCGCGCTGTCGAGCAGGTGGACGCGGACCCCCGGCACCGGTGCGCCGAGCGGCACCGGGCCGGGGCGCGCGCCGACCACCGCGGTGAGCACGTCGCCGGCGACCTCCGACGAACCGTAGGAGTTCACGATCTCGGCGTCCGGCGACGCGGCCGCGAGGGCCCGCACGACCGGCGGCGTCAGCGCCTCCCCGCTGGTGATCCAGCGGCGCAGGGCCCGGACCCGGGCCGGTGCGCTCTCGGCGAGCGCGGCGGCGAGGCTGGGCACGGCGAGGAGCTGGGTGGCGCCGCTCGCCTCGACGAGCCGGCCGAGCGCGGCCCCGTCGGCGGCGGTGGTGTCGTCGGCGAGGACCAGCGTGGCGCCCGCGACGAGGCCGCCGAGCAGCTCGGTCACGCCGTCGACGAAGCTGAGCGAGCTCTTGGCGACGCGCCGCTCGCCCGGCCACGCGGCACGCGCCCAGGCGAGCCGGTTGGCCAGGGCGGCGTGCGTGCCGACGACCCCCTTCGGGCGGCCGGTGGAGCCCGACGTGTACAGCAGGGTCGCGGCGTCCGCCCCGGTCAGCCCGGCGGCGCTCAGCTCACCCGCCGCGTCCGCCACGGCGTCGCCCACGGCCAGCTCGGGCCGGCCGTGCGGGGGCAGGGCCGTGGCGGCGGGGCCGCCGGTGAGCACGCACACGGGTGCCGCGTCCTCGATCATGTACCGCAGCCGCGCGGCCGGATAGCCCGGGTCGAGCGGCAGGACGGTCGCGCCGGCCCGCAGCACCCCGAGGAGCGCGACGGCGAGGGCGGTGCCGCGCGGCACCGCCACCGCGACGACGTCGCCGCGGCGCACGCCGGCCGCGGCGAGCGCGTGGGCGAGCCGCCCCGAGCGGCGGTCCAGCTGCGGATACCGCAGCTCCTCCGCGCCGCACACGACGGCGGCGCGGTCCGGGTAGCGCAGCAGGTCCAGGACGGTCACCTCGGCCGCCCCGGCGCGCCGCTGGGGCTCGCCGGCTCCACCGGCCAGCGGCGCCGCGCAGGTGGCGCCGGTGGCCACCGCGTCGAGCAGCCGCAGGTATTGCTCCACCAGCCGCTCGGCGGTGGCGGCGTCGACGTGCGTACGGTCGTGGGTGAGCGTGACCGTGAACGGCCCGGCCGGGCGCACCATGAGGGTGACCGGGTAGTGCGGCGCCTCGACGACGTCGATACCGGCCACCCGCACGCCGCCGTGGCCGACCTCGGCGGCCGGGTAGTTCTCGATGACGACCAGCGTGTCGAACAGTTCGGTGACGCCGAGCCGCCGATGGAGTTCGGCGAGCGGCACGTGTTCGTGCTCGATCGTCTCGCGCTGGTCGGCGGCGAGGCGGGCGAGCACGGCGGCGAGCCGCTCCCCCGGCGCCCACCGGACCCGGGCCGGCACGGTGTTGATGAGCAGGCCGGCGATCCGCTCGATGCCCGGCACGGCGAGCGCCCGCCCGGCGACGGTCGAGCCGAACGTGACGTCGGGCCGGCCGGTGAGGCGGCCGACGAGGATGCCCCACGCGCCGGCCACGACGTTGCCGGGGGTCAGGCCGTGTGCGGTGGCGAAGGCGCGCAGCCGGTCGGCGAGCCCGGCGGGCAGATCACGCACGACGCGGCCGAACCCGGCGCCGGCGCGGGCGGGCGGGGCCAGCGCGGCGGCGAGCCGGGTCGGCTCGTGGACGCCGTCGAGGATGCGGTCCCACACGGCCCGGTCGCGCTCGGCGTCGCGCGCGGCGACGGCGCTCAGGAACGCGCGGTACGGCACGGGCGCCGGCTGTCCGGCGCCGGCGTACCCGGCGAGCAGGTCGTCGAGCATGACCGGCACCGACCAGCCGTCGGCGAGGATGTGGTGGACGGTGTGGACGAGCACGTGCCGGTCGGCGGCGAGGCGCACCAGCGTGAAGCGCATGGCGGGTGGCTCGGCGAGGTCGAACGGCCGGGCCCGGTCGGCGGCGGCGATGCCGTCGAGCTCGGCGGTGCCGGGCAGCTCGACGTATCGCCACGGCGCCCGGATCCCGGCGGTGTGGACGGCCACGACGCTGCCGTCGCCGACGGGCCGGAACGCGGCGGCGAGGTTCGGGTGGCGCTCCAGGAGCCGGTCGGCGGCGGCGCGCAGCCGATCCGCGTCGAGCGGGCCGGCGAGCTGGACGAGCTGCTGCACGACGTAGGGGTCGGCGCCGGGGGTGCGGGTGGCCTCGAGGTGGTGGAAGTACAGGCCGGCCTGCAGCGGGGCGAGCGGCAGGATGTCGCGGAGGGCGGGTCCGTCGAAGCGGTCCACGTCGGCCTGGGTCAGCGCGACGAGCGGGAAGTCGCTCGGGGTGTGGCCGCCCACGCCCGGGTCGGCGGCGATCGCGGTGAGCAGGCCGGTCCAGTGCTCGGCGAGCTCGGCCACGTCGACCGCCGTGAGCACGCCCGCCGGCCAGCTGAAGGTGGCCGACAGCAGCGGCCCGTCGGCGGTGTCGACCGCGACGGCGTTGAGCTCGAGCAGGCGCGGCATCGGCATCTTCGGGTCGCGGTCCTCGGCGACGACCGGGCCGCCGCCCGTGGCGGTCCACGGCTCGCCGGTGCCGGCGCCGAACCGGCCGAGGTAGTGCACGAGCACCTGGGGCGACACGGCGAGGCCGGGCCGGCCGGCGAGGTGGCGCAGGACGCCGTGGCTGAGCCCGCGCCCGGGCACGGCCCGCAGCTGCTCCTTGACGGCCTTCACCGCGGCGCCGAGGTCGGCGCCGTCGCCCGGGTCGACGGCGACCGGGTACAGGGTGGTGAACCAGCCGAACGTCCGGGACAGGTCGAGGTCGCCGACGAGGTCCTCCTCCCGGCCGTGCCCCTCCAGCTCCAGCAGCACGGCCGGGTGCCCCTCGCCGTCGCCGCCGCGCCAGCGCCGCACCGCGAGGGCGGCCGCGGTGACCAGCACGTCGTCAACGCCGCCGTGCACGGCCGCGGGCACCGCCCCGAGCAGCCGGGACGTGACATCGGCCGGCAGGGTCACGGTGAGCCGTTCCTCGTTGGCGACGACGTCGCGGGCCGGGTCGAGCGGGCGGCGGCCCAGCGGCGGGTCGGGGGTGGCGGCCACGGCTCGCCAGTACTCCTCGTGGCCGGCGAACCGTTCGCGGGCGGCGGTGAGGGTGGCGGCCCACTGCCGGTACGAGGTGGTGGCCGGCTCCAGCGCGATCGGGCGACCGGCGGCGACGGCGTCCCAGGCCGTGCGCAGGTCCTCCGCGAGGATGCGCAGCGAGACCCCGTCGACCACGATGTGGTGGACGGCGACGACGAGCCGGCCGGGGGCGCCGGGCCCGGCGTCGAGCCAGGTGAAGGCGGCCATCACGCCCGCGCGCGGGTCGAGGCGGGCGACCGCGGCGGCGGTCTCACGGGCCGTCGCGGCCTCGTGGTCGGCGTCCGCGGCCACCCTGAGCACGGCGGGGCGGACGCCAGGCGGCGGGATGGTGAGGCCGCCCCGGTCGTCGACGACGGCGCGCAGGACGTCGTGGGTGTCCAGCAGCGCGGCCGCGATCCGCTCCAGCCCGTCGAGGGTCAGCCCGGCCGGGGTGTGCAGCGTGATCGCCTGGAAGAACCCGTCGAGCGCGGGCCCGTGCTCGCGCAGCCAGGCCACGATCGGCGTGTCCGCGACCTCGCCGGTGGGCTCGACCGGTGGTCCGGCCGGCACGTCCGAGGGCGCCTCGGCCAATCCCCCCAGCCCGGCCAGCGCCGCCGGGGTGCGGTGGGCGAAGAGGTCCCGCGCGCGCAGGACGAGCCCGGCCCGCCGGGCCTGCCGCACGACGCCGATGGCCACGATGCTGTCGCCGCCGAGGGCGAAGAAGTCGTCGTCGACGGCGACCGACGGCAGCCCCAGCACGTCGGCGAAGACGTCGCACAGCGTCCGCTCGCGGTCGGTGGCGGGGGCGCGGCCCGCGGCCCTCTCGCCGGCCGCCGGGGCGGGCAGCGCGGCCCGGTCCACCTTGCCGTTGGCGGTGACCGGGAACGCGTCGAGCAGGACGAAGGCGGACGGCACGGCGTGCTCCGGCAGCCGGTCGGCGCACCACGCCGCCAGGTCGGCCGCCAGGCCCGCCACCGGTTCGGGGCCGGTGGCCTCGGCGATGGCGTAGCCGGCGAGGTACGCCGCGCCCGCCGGGCTGTGCCGCAGCGTGACGACCGCCTGGCGCACCGCCGGGTGCGCGGCGAGGACGGCCTCGACCTCCTCGAGCTCGAGCCGCATGCCGCGGATCTTCACCTGGTTGTCGGCGCGGCCGACGAACTCCAGCGTGCCGTCCGGCATCCAGCGCGCCAGGTCGCCGGTGCGGTACAGGCGGGCGCCGCGCGGGGCGAACGGGTTGGCGACGAACCGCGACGCCGTCAGCGCCGGCGCGTTGACGTAGCCGCGGCCGAGCAGGAACCCGGCCGCGTACAGCTCGCCGGTCGCGCCGGGCGGCAGCGGGGCCAGCGCGTCGTCCAGGACGTACAGCTGGGTGTGCGGGTTGGGCCGGCCGATGGAGCTGGCGATCCGCTCGGCCGAGTCGCGGTAGACGACGTGGGAGACGCCGATGGTGGCCTCGGCCGGGCCGTAACCGTGGTACATCGTGGTAGCCAGCTGGGAGCGGAAGCGCTCGAACAGCTCCGGGGTGAGCACCTCCCCGCCGCACCAGACGTGCTTGAGCCCGGCGAGCCGGCCGATGCCGCGGTCCATCTCCAGCAGCACGTCGAGCATGGACGAGACGAGGTACACGAAGGTGACCCGCTCGCGGGCGATGAGATCCAGCAGGTACTGCGGATCGCGCTCACCGCCGGGCTCGGCGACCACGACGTGGCCCCCGCTGACGAGGGGCAGCAGGATCTCGTTCACCGAGATGTCGAACGCGAGCGGCGCCTTGAACAGGGTGGCGTCGCCCGCGCCGAAGTGCAGGATCTCCTCGATCTGCCAGCGCAACCGCTCGCAGATGGCCTCGTGCCGGATCATCGCGCCCTTCGGCCGGCCGGTGGAGCCCGACGTGAAGATCACGTAGGCGAGCCGGCCGGGGGCGATGTCCACCTCCAGCGGCTCGGCGGACTCGCCGTCGTGGGCCCACCGGGCGAGGTCGAGGTCGTCGAGCACGTGGGTGACCCGTGCGTCCGCGAGGACCTGGCGGCGCCGCTCGGCTGGCCAGGCCGGGTCGACCGGCACGAAGGCGCCGCCCGCGACCATCGCGGCGAGCACGCCGACGACCATCTCGGCGGAGCGGGGTACCGCGATGCCGACCATGCCCTCGTCGGCCAGGCCCTGCCGGCGCAGGGCGCGGGCCAGCTGGAACACCTTGGCGCCCAGCTCGGCGTAGCTGAGCCGGACGTCGCCGGCGACCAGCGCGGGGGCGTGCGGCGTGCGGCGGACCTGTTCGGTGAACAGCGTGGCCACGTCCGCGCGGCGCTCGGGTTCGGTCGCGTCGTTCCACTCGTCCAGCCGCCGCAGCAGGTCCACGGTGGGGTCCACAGCCATCGTCGCTCGCCTTCAGTCGGTGCTCAGGGAAACAGCGGTGGGGCGGGGGCCGGGGGTGCGCGCCTCCCAGGCGGCCCACAGCGCGGCGTAGCGTCCGCCGGCGGCCAGCAGCTCGTCGTGGGTCCCCTCCTCCACGACGCGGCCGTGCTCCAGCACGACCACCCGGTCCGCGGCGCGTGCCTGGGTGAGCCGGTGCGCCACGACCAGCGTGGTGCGGCCGGCGGTCGCCGCGAGCGCCG